>JBQTKF010000017.1:0-9913 GCA_052386355.1 Gammaproteobacteria bacterium | reverse complement strand
TCCTGGTGCTTGCGCTGCCGCTCGCCGCCGCCGGCCAGCAGGGGGCGCAGATCACGCCGAACTACAAGGACGCCGACCTCGGCCAGGTCATCGAGGCCGTCAGCCAGGTGACCGGGAAGAATTTCATCGTCGACCCGCGCGTGCGCGCGCAGGTGACGATGCTCTCGAACTCGCCGATGGACCCGGACGCCTTCTACGAGGCCTTTCTCGCGATCCTGCAGGTCCACGGCTTCATTGCCGTGCCCTCGGGCTCGGTGATCAAGATCCTTCCGGACGCCAATGCGCGCCAGTTGCCGGCCAACGACCTGCCCGACCGCATCAGCGCCACCTCCGACGAAATCGTCACCCAGGTGGTGCAGGTGCGCAACGTGAGCGCCGCCCAGCTGGTGCCGATCCTGCGGCCGATGATGCCGCAGGCCGCGCACCTGGCGGCCTACGTGCCGGGCAACATCCTGATCATCTCGGACCGGGCGTCCAACGTGAACCGGATGATCCGGATTGTCGCCCGGATCGACCGCACCGGGGACGGCGACTTCGAGGTGATCCGTCTGGAGCACGCCTCCGCAAGCGAGATCGTCCGCGTGATCAATGCGATCTCGGCCGCCCAGGGCGCCGAGGGCGGCGGTGCCGGTCGGGTGGTCGCCGACGAGCGCACCAACAGCGTGCTGGTGAGCGGCGAGGCCTCGCAGCGTCTGCGCTTCCGCTCGCTGATCACGCACCTCGATACGCCGCTCGAGACCGGCGGGGACACTCAGGTCCGTTACCTGCGCTATGCCGACGCCGAGAAGCTCGCGACCAAGCTCAAGGAACAGGCCACTGCGACCGCCGTCGCCCAGCCGGGTGCGGCGTCGGGTGCCGGCGGGGACAAGGCGGTGACGATCTGGGCCGACCCCGACACCAACGCGCTCGTGATCACGGCGCCGCCCAAGCAGATGCGTTCGCTGATGTCGGTCATCGACCGGCTCGACATCCGCAAGGCGCAGGTGCTGATCGAGGCGCTGCTGGTCGAGGTCTCGAAGGATGCGACGCGCGACCTCGGCGTCAACTGGATCATTGACGGATCCGGCGACAACTTCCTGGTCGGACTCTTCAACCAGCCGATCGCCGGCGTGAGCCTGGCCGACATCGCGCAGGCCGTGGATGACCCGTCCTCGGTGACCGCGGCGCCCGGCGGCCTGACCATCGGCGGCGGGCGCCAGCAGGACAGCGGCACGAATTTCGCCGCCATCCTGCGCGCGCTCGCGAGCGACGGCGACACCAACGTCGTCTCGATGCCGTCGGTCATCGCCCTCGACAATGAGGAGGCGCAGATCAAGGTGGCGCAGGAAGTGCCGTTCCTGACCGGGCAGTTCACCAATACCGGCACCGGCGGCGGCGGAGCGGTCAACCCGTTCCAGACCATCGAACGCAAGGAAGTCGGCAACATCCTGAAGATCACGCCGCAGATCACCGACGAAGACACGATCCTGCTCAAGATCGAGCAGGAGGCCTCTGGCATCGCCGCTGCGGCGGCACAGGTCTCGAGCACCGACCTGGTGACCAACAAGCGCACGATTTCGACCCGCGTGATGGTCGACGACGGCGGCATGATCGTGCTCGGCGGGCTGATCGAAGACCGGCTGATCGAGGGCGAACAGCGCGTTCCGGGCCTCGGACGCATCCCCCTGCTCGGCCACCTGTTCCGGGTGCGCGACACGCAGAAGACCAAGACCAATTTGATGGTCTTCATCCGGCCTCGTGTGCTGCGCACCGACGAGCAGGCGGCGTTCGAAACCAACACCAAGTACAACTACATGCGCAACCTGCAGCAGGAACGCGGCAACGTGAGACTGATGCCCGGTGAGTCGCCGCCCATGCTGCCGCCTCTGATCGGCCCGACCGGGCCGCCGACGGCGCCGGGAGCGCCCCCGCCCGAAACCGCTGCGGCGCCCGAGAAGCCCGGCGGGTGAGCGCGGCGATGATCGCCGGCACGCCTCCGAAATCGATTGCGCCCATCGGGCGGCTGCCATTCGCCTTCGCCAAGCGGCACGGCGTGCTGGTGCGCGCCGTCGCGGACGGCAAGGCGCATGTCGTCTATCGCGAAGGCGCGCTGCCCTCGGCGGTCGCGGAGCTGCGGCGGTTTCTCGGCATTCCGCTCGTCATCGAGCGCGTGGCCGCGGCCGCCTTCGACGAGCTGCTGCGCAAGGCCTATGAGGGCGGCAGCGGCGAGGCCGGCCAGATCGTCGAAGGCATCGAGGAGGAAACCGACCTCGCGGGTCTCGCCGAGGGGCTGCCCGAACCCTCCGACCTGCTGGAGAGCGAGGACGACGCGCCGGTCATCCGGCTGATCAATGCGGTCCTGACCCAGGCGATCAAGGAGAGCGCCTCCGACATCCACGTCGAGCCGTACGAGAACCGCCTGGTGGTCCGGTTCCGCGTCGACGGGGTGCTGCGCGAGGTGCTGCAGACCAAGCGTGCGGTGGCGCCGCTCCTGATTTCGCGCATCAAGGTCATGTCCCGGCTCGACATTGCCGAAAAGCGCCTGCCGCAGGATGGCCGCATCAGCCTGCGCATCGCGGGGCGCGCGGTGGACGTGCGCGTCTCGACCATTCCCTCCGGGCACGGCGAGCGCGTGGTGCTGCGTCTGCTCGACAAGCAGGCGGGCCGCCTGGACCTCGCCTCGCTCGGCATGGAAGCGCGCGTGCAGGGGATGATCGACGACCTGATCCACAAGCCGCACGGCATCATCCTGGTCACCGGCCCGACCGGCTCCGGCAAGACCACGACGCTCTACGCCGCGCTCGAGCGCATCAACGACCGCACCCGCAACATCATGACGGTCGAAGACCCGATCGAGTATTACATCGACGGCATCGGCCAGACCCAGGTCAACACCAAGGTCGAGATGACTTTCGCGCGCGGGCTGCGCGCAATCCTGCGCCAGGACCCGGATGTCGTGATGGTCGGCGAGATCCGCGACACCGAGACCGCGCAGATCGCGGTGCAGGCTTCCCTGACCGGGCACCTCGTGCTTTCGACGCTGCATACCAATACCGCGGTCGGGGCCGTCACCCGCCTGCGCGACATGGGGGTCGAGCCCTTTCTGCTGGCTTCGACGCTGCTGGGGGTCGTGGCCCAGCGCCTGGTGCGGGTTCTCAATCCCGAGACCCGCATCGGCTACCCCGCGGGCGAGTACGAGGCGCGCCTGCTCGGGCTCGCAACTGCCGATGCGTCCCGCGCCACGCTCTACCGGCCGGGGGCGGATGCCGGCAATGGCTACCGCGGCCGGACCGGCATCTACGAGCTCGTGATCCTCGATGACCGCATGCGCATCATGATCCATGACGGCGCCGGGGAGCACGAACTCGAGCGCCACGCCCGCCAGGCGACGCCCTCGATCCGCGACGACGGCCGCGCCAAGGTGCTGGCCGGCACCACTTCGCTCGAGGAACTCCTGCGCGTCACGCGCGAGGAGTGATGGCCGCCTACGAGTACACCGCGCTCGACGCCGCCGGCCGTGAGCGGCGCGGCGTCCTGGACGGCGACAGCGCGCGCCAGGTGCGCCAGCTGCTGCGCGACCAGGCGCTGCTGCCGGTCACTGTCGTCGAAGTCAGTGATGCGCCGCCGCCGCGCCGGTTCCATCTTTCCCTCGGCCGCGGCATCTCCGCTTCCGACCTGGCGCTGCTGACGCGCCAGCTGGCGACCCTGGTGCGCTCCGCGATTCCGCTCGAGGAGGCGCTGCTCGCCGTGTCGCAGCAGAGCGAGAAGGAGCGGGTCCGCAGCGTGCTCGCCGGCGTGCGCGCGCGCGTCATGGAAGGCCGCTCGCTCGCGGAGGGTCTCGCGGCGTTTTCCACCGTGTTCCCCGAGATCTACCGCGCCACCGTCTCCGCGGGCGAGCAGTCGGGCCACCTCGACGCGGTGCTCGAGCGGCTCGCGGACTACACGGAGAGCCGCCAGGTGCTGCAGCAGAAGATCCGGAACGCCATGGTCTATCCGGTCCTGCTCACGGTGATCAGCCTGGGCATCGTCGCCTTGCTGCTCGGTTACGTGGTGCCGGAGGTGGTGCGCGTGTTCGAAGCCGGCGAGCGGGAGCTGCCGCTGTTGACCCGCATCCTGATCGCCGCCTCGGATTTCCTGCGCGCCTGGGGGTGGCTCCTGCTGGCGGGAGGCTTTGGCGCGGTCTGGGCATTCCGCCGCTGGCTGCGCGAACCGGCCGCCCGCGCGCGCTACGACGCCTTCAAGCTGGGCCTGCCGCTCGTCGGCCGCATCACGCGCGGCAACAACGCGGCACGCTTCGCCCGCACCTTCTCGATCCTGACCGCGAGCGCAGTGCCGGTGCTGGAAGCGCTCAGGATCGCCGGGGAAGTCGTGACCAACGTGCCGATGCGCCAGGCGGTGCAGGACGCGGCGGTGCGGGTGCGCGAAGGGGCGCCGATTGCACGCTCGCTGGGCGCGAGCAAGCTGTTCCCGCCGATGCTGGTGCACCTGGTCGCGAGCGGCGAGACCAGCGGCGAGCTCGAGGCCATGCTCGAGCGGGCGGCGGACAACCAGGAGCGCGAGCTGGACGCCGTGGTCAATACGGCGGTCGGGATCCTCGGCCCGGTCATGATCCTGCTGATGGGCGTCTTCGTTTTCGTGATCGTCATCGCGCTTCTGCTGCCTATTTTCCAATTGAACCAGCTGGTGCGCTGAGACCCCTTGCAGGCGCGCCCGCCGCGCTTTATAAGTCGGCCCGCAGTGACCCCCGAGGTCGCATGAGCGAGAAGCCGGAAGAGGAATTCGAGGACGAGGAGCCGGACGAGCTCGAGGAAGCCGCCGAGGACCTCGATGTCGACCGGTTGATGCGGGACTTCGACACGCGCAAGCGCCGTGGCGCGCGCAGTGTCAACGAGCCCGCCTGGCGCAAACTCGAGCGCTTGCGGGAAGAGAAGCGGACCGCGGGCCTGCTGTCCGATTTCGACGATTACGACGTGGATGAATCCGGCGCCGGCGCGGGCCGGAAGCCGCTCGGCGCGCCGGCACGGCGGCGCTGAGCCGGCGTCCGCCGGTTCAGCGGAATTCGCACGCGGGCGCCCGCAGGCTGCCGAGGAGCGCCGAGCAGTCCTCGAGCGTGTCCACCACGACGTGGCGCACCTCGCCCTCGCGCTGCATCCGCCCGGTGACGCCGAGGAGCCGCGCGCCGATCAGCGCGCGCCGATGCGCATCCGCGATCCGGCTCCAGATCACGAGGTTTACGAATCCGGTTTCGTCCTCCAGCGTCACGAACACGACGCCGCCCGCCGCGCCTGGCCGCTGCCGCGTCACCACGATGCCGCCGGTCGCGACCGGCGTACCGCCGGGAAGCGCAGTCAATGCCTCCGCAGTGACCCAGCCGGCGGCCGCAAGCCGGGGGCGCAGCAGCGCGACCGGGTGCCGCCCGAGCGTCAGGCCGACTGCGCGGTAGTCGGCGACGATGTCCTCGCCCTCGGAGGGCGGGCGCAGCAACGGCAGCCCCTCGGCGCGCGCCGGCGGCGGTGCCAGCGGCAGTTCCGGCTCCACGCCGCGCACCTCCCAGGCGGCCCGGTGCCGGTGGCCCGCGATCCCGGCCAGTGCCCCGGCACGCGCGAGTGCCGCGAGGTCGCGCCGCGGCAGCGCCGCCCGGCGCGCCAGATCTGCGACCGTGCGGTAGCCCTCCCCGCGCGCCGCCACGAGACGCTGCGCGCCCTCGTGCGACAGGCCGTGCGCGAGGGCGAGGCCGAGCCGCAGCACCGGTTGCCCATCGGGGCCGTGCTCCAGCGTGGACTGGAGCGCGCTCGCGTTGGCGTCCGCACCGCGCACGACGACGCCGTGCGCCCGGGCATCGCGCACGAGCTGCGCGGGCGCGTAGAAACCCATCGGCTGGCTGTTGAGCAGCGCGCAGCAGAAAGCCGCCGGTTCGTGGTGCTTGAGCCAGGCGGAGACGTAGACCAGCAACGCAAAGCTCGCCGCGTGGCTTTCCGGGAAGCCGTACTCGCCGAAACCGAGGATCTGGCGGAAGATCCGGTTCGCGAATTCCTCGGTGTAGCCCTTCGCGCGCAGGCGGCCTTTCAGCTTCGCCTCGAACGGCTCGAGGCCGCCGCGGCGCTTCCATGCCGCCATCGCCCGGCGCAGCTGGTCGGCTTCGCCGGGCGTGAAATCCGCCGCGACCATGGCGAGCTGCATCACCTGCTCCTGGAAGATCGGCACGCCGAGCGTGCGTGACAGCACGCTCTCCACCTCCGCTCCCGGATAGACGACCGGCTCCAGGCCGCTGCGCCGGCGCAGGTACGGATGCACCATCTGGCCCTGGATCGGGCCGGGGCGCACGATCGCCACCTCGATCACGAGGTCGTAATAGCGGCGGGGCTGCAGGCGCGGCAGCATCGCCATCTGCGCGCGCGACTCGATCTGGAACACGCCGACCGTGTCGGCGCGGCAGATCATCTCGTAGACGGCCGGGTCCTCGGCGGGGATGTCGGCGAGCGCGAGCGGCCTGCCGCGTCGCGCCGAGACGAGCGCGAGCGCGCGGCGGATCGCCGTCAGCATGCCGAGTCCCAGTACGTCGACCTTGAGCAGCCCGAGTTCGTCGAGGTCGTCCTTGTCCCACCCGATCACGGTGCGCTCGGGCATGGCTGCGTTCTCGATCGGCACCAGTTCCTCCAGCGGGCCGCGCGAGATCACGAAGCCGCCGGTGTGCTGGGACAGGTGCCGCGGAAAACCGATCAGCTCGCGCGTGAGCGCGAGCGTGCGCGCGATCAGGGGGTTTCCCAGGTCGAAGCCCGCGTCGCGGATGCGCGAATCCTCGGCCTCGTGACCGTCCCACCATTGCATCGCAGAGGCCAGGCGCTCGACCTGCGCCGGGTCGAGGCCCATCGCCTTGCCGACGTCGCGCACCGCGCTCTTCGGCCGGTAGCAGATGACGGTCGCGGTGAGCGCCGCGCGCGCGCGGCCGTACTTTGCATAGAGGTACTGGATCACCTCCTCGCGCCGCTCGTGCTCGAAATCCACGTCGATGTCCGGCGGTTCGTTGCGTTCGCGCGAGAGGAAGCGCTCGAACAGCACGGACATGCGCGCCGGGTCCACTTCGGTGATGCCGAGCGCATAGCAGGCGGCGGAGTTCGCCGCCGAACCGCGGCCCTGGCACAGGATGCCGCGGCTGCGTGCGAACGCGACCAGGTCGTGCACCGTCAGGAAGTAGTGCTCGTAGCCGAGTTCGGCGATCAGCGCGAGCTCGCGGTCGATCAGGGCCCGCACCGCCGCCGGCGTGCCCGTGGGCCAGCGTCCGGCTTCGCCCGCCGTCACCAGCCGGCGCAGGTGGGTCGCCGGCGTCACGCCCTCCGGCACCACCTCCTGCGGGTATTCATAGCGGAGTTCGCCGAGCGAGAAGCGGCAGCGCGCGGCGACCTCGAGCGTCGCGTCCAGGAGTTCCTTCGGGTACAGCTCGGCGAGGCGCGCGAGCGGACGCAGCACGCGCTCGCCGTTCGGGTAGAGCGCGAGCCCGGCATGCGCGACCGTGGTCTTCAGGCGCACGGCGGTCAGCGTGTCCTGCAGCGCGCGCCGCCGGCGCTGGTGCATGTGCACGTCGCCGGCGGCGACTGCCGGGATGCCGAGCGCCTGCGCGAGCCCCAGGAGCCCGCCCAGGCGCGCGCGGTCGGTGCCGGTGGTCAGGAGCTCGACCGCACGCCACAGCCGCCCCGGGAAGCGTTCCGCGAGCCAGGCGCCCTCCTCCGCGCAGGGCGCCGCGCCCGGCAGCCAGAGCGCGAGGCAGTCGCCGAGGCCGGCGGCCAGGTCGTCCCGGGTCAACCGGTACCGGCCTTTGGCCGCGGCGCGCCGTCCGCGAGTGATGAAGCGTGCGAGCGCGCCGTAGCCTTGCCGGCTGGTCGCGAGGCCGACGAAGCGCGGGCCTCCGGCGAGCCTGAACTCGCTGCCGACGATGAGCGGAAGCCCCGCCTCGCGCGCCGCCGCATGCGCGCGCACGATGCCCGCGAGCGAGCATTCGTCGGTCAGCGCGAGCGCGGCGTAGCCGAGCTCCCGGGCCCGCCCGACGAGTTCCTCGGGATGCGAGGCGCCGCGCAGGAAGGTGAAATTGCTGAGGCAATGCAGCTCGGCGTACGACATCGGGGGTCATCTGCGGTATCGCCCGCCCGCGCGACGGCCCTGCACATCACCCGAACACGCCGTGCAGGAACCAGCCGCTGCCCGGCGGGCGCTCGCGGAAGATCCAGAGCCTGACGCCGGCACGGGTCCAGGCGACGTAGTAGTCGCGGCGCACGTCGTGGCCGTCCCACCAGCCGGTCTCGATGCGTTCCGGTCCGCTGACCTGCACGCCGCCCCAGTCGTCGAACGGCTGCGGCTCGGCGAGCATCCACAGCGGGCGCGCGGCGGCCGCAGCCGCCGATCCGGGCGCTGCCAGCGGCAAGCCGCCGTCGGGCTCGGCGACTCGCCAGGCGCGTTCCGGCCGGTGCTCCGGGACCGGGCGCACGCCGAATACCGCTTCGCGGCCGAGCCGCGCGCGCAGGCGGTCCAGCAGCCGCGCAGTCGCTTCCGGGTCGGCGCCGCGGCCGCGTTCGAGCAGGTTGGCGTCGCGCGGCGCCTGCGGCAGCAGCACGGCACTGCGCAGCCGCAGGCCGGTGACCGGCGCCGGCAGCGGGCAGCGCGCGAGCCGTTCGCGCAGCAGCTCCCGGAGCGGCCCCGCGTCGCATGCCGGACGGACGAGACCGAGTCGCAGCCGCGTCGGCGCGTACGCACGGTGCAGCAGGTCGAGACGCACCCCCGAGACGCCGCAGGCGCGGGCGCGCAGGAAGGCCTCGAGGTTTGCGAGCAGGCGCGCGAGCGCGGGCGAGAGCCCGGCGGCCGTGGCCGTCTCGCAGGACAGCGCGAGGCGCTCGTCGAAGCGCTCCGGGGCCAGGTGGCGCCGGCGCGGCTCGCGGCGGCGACCGAGGCCCGCATCGAGTTCATCGAGCAGCTGCGGCCCGAAGCGCGCGGCGAAACCGGCGCGCGGCAGACGCAGCAGGTCGGCGACGTTCCGCAGCCCGAGTTCGGCCAGCGCCGCGACCGTCTCTGCCGGCCATTGCAGGCAGGAAAGCGGCAGCTGTGCCGCAAGCCCGGGCAACGCATCGGCGCGCGTCACGGTCAGCCCGAGGCCCGCGCGCGCGAGCCACAGGGCCGCGCGCGGCGTCGGGGCGATGGCGAGCGAAGCCGAGAGGCCGCTGTCCGTGACGCCGGCGAGCGCGCGCCGGAACAGCGCCATGACGCCGCCGAACAGATCGAGGCTGCCCCGCACCTCGGCGAGCACCGCGGCGGGCGGCTCGAGGCTCACCATCGGCGTGAACTGCAGCGCCCAGCGCCCGAGCCGGTCGAGCAACGCTGCCTCTGCGGCCGGCTGGCGTTCCTCGACCCTGAGACCCGGCACCCGCGCGAGCGCCGCCACGAGCCCCATGCCGGGCGCGATGCCCTGGCGTGCGGCACGCTCATTGCAGGAGACGATCGTGCGGCGTGGATCGCCGGCTTCGGCCACCGCGGCGGCACGCACGGACTGCGCCTGCCGCAGCAGGGCTTCGAGCGGGAGGCGCGGGAAATGCGCAGCCAGCCACAGCTCGCGCGCGGCGGCACCGGCGGGCGTGGCGCAGGGCGGCACCAGCGCGAGCGGTGATCGGCGGGCCGCCGGTGCCGGCGCCGGGATCGCCGGACGTTCTTGCATCTGGGAACCTCGGATCTACATCCGCATGGAACGCGTTACGCACGCGCCCTGGCGCGACAAGACGCGAGCCAAAGCTCCATAGCAAGGCCTATGGGCGAGGCGAGCAACGCTGTCGCGCCAGGGCCCGTGCGTAACCCTTCGGGACCGGGCGAGGTTTGTGGCCCCCGGGGGGGGGGCGGGGGGCGGGGGTCACCAACAAACAAACCACCCCCGCCCCGCCCGCGGCGCAAAAAGACC
>JBQTKF010000016.1:0-7412 GCA_052386355.1 Gammaproteobacteria bacterium | reverse complement strand
CTGGTCGATGCCGTGGACGGGCCAATGCCCCAGACGCGCTTCGTGACCCAGAAGGCCTTCGCGCATGGCCTCGCGCCTATCGTCGTCGTCAACAAGATCGACCGGCCCGAGGCGCGACCCGACTGGGTCGTGAGCCAGACCTTCGACCTGTTCGATCGGCTCGGCGCGAGCGAGCGGCAGCTCGACTTTCCGGTGGTCTATGCGTCGGCGCTGCTGGGCATCGCCGGGCACTCGCCCGCGGCGCTTGCCGCCGACATGACGCCGCTGTTCGAGACGATCGTGGCGCGCTGCCCGGCACCCGACGTGGACGTCGGTGCGCCGCTGCAGCTGCAGGTGAGCCAGCTCGACTATTCGAGCTACGTGGGCGCGATCGGCATCGGCCGCATCCGCCGCGGGATGCTCCGGCGCGGCATGGCGGTCGCGGTCGTGGACCGCGAGGGCCTGATCCGCAACGAGCGCATCGGCCAGGTTTTCGGATTCATGGGCCTCGAGCGCATCGAGGTGGAGGCCGAGCATGCGGGGGACATCATCGCCTTATCGGGCCTCGAGGCGCCCAAGATCTCGGACACGCTGTGCGACCCGGAAGCGGTCGAGGCGCTGCCGGCGCTCGTCGTCGACGAGCCGACGATCAGCATGAGCTTCGAGACCAACACCTCGCCGTTCTTCGGCCGCGAGGGGCGCTTCGTGACGAGCCGCCAGCTGCGCGAGCGGCTCTCCCGCGAGACGCTCTCGAATGTCGCCCTCAGGGTCGAAGAGACCGACGACCCGGACCGCTTCACCGTCTATGGGCGCGGCGAGCTGCATCTTGGCGTGCTGATCGAGAACATGCGCCGCGAGGGCTATGAGCTCGCGGTTTCGCGTCCGCGCGTGGTGGTCAAGGAAGAGGGCGGGCGTCGCGCCGAACCCTGGGAACAGCTGACGGTGGACATCGAAGGCGGCGCGCAGGGCGCGGTCATGCAGGCGCTCGGTGAGCGCGGCGCGGAACTCGTGGACATGGTCCCCGACGGGCGCGGCCGCGTGCGGCTCGACTACCGGATCCCGTCGCGCGGACTGATCGGATTCCAGACTGAGTTCCGCACGCTGACGTCCGGCACCGGCCTGCTGTATCACGTGTTCGACCACTTCGGTCCGGTGGTGGAGCGCGCGCTCGCGGAGCGCAGCACCGGCGTCATGATCTCGAATGCCGAGGGCGAGGCACTCGCCTACGCGCTGTGGAATCTGCAGGAGCGCGGGCGGCTCTTCATCGGGCCTGGCGACGAGGTCTACGAAGGCCAGGTGGTCGGCGAGTCGAGCCGCGACGGCGACATGGTGGTGAACCCGCTGAAGGGCAAGAAGCTCACCAACATCCGCACCCAGAGCAAGGACGACAACGTGCTGCTGACTCCCGCGGTGCGGCTCACGCTCGAGCAGGCGATGGAATACATCGGCGACGACGAGCTGGTCGAGGTGACGCCGCAGAACATCCGCCTGCGCAAGCGCCACCTGCGCGAGGGCGAACGCAAGCGCGCCGGCCGCGCGGGCTGATTCCCGGCCCCAATTGCGACGCGCGTCGGCACCCCGCGGACGACCGGGTGCCGGTCGCGCAGCGGCAGCCGCCGAACCGCGAAGGCCGTCACGTTCGGTCCCCGGGCCTTCCCCTAGCATCCTCGCATTACGTCGCATTCCCCCGAATGCGGCGCGCGGCTGTCTGGGGGCACGGTGTCGAAGCAGGGACCGGGCAAGGTAGTGCGTCTCAAGGTGCTCGAGTCGCGGCGCGCAGAGGCCGCGGCACCCGCGCCGCCTGCGGAGCCGCCGGCTGCTGCGCGCGGACCGGACGACATCCACGCGCTGCTCGAGCAGCAGCTGGTCGAGGCGGCGGACAATCACGGCAAGATGCAGCTTCGCAAGCTGATCGCGATCGTCAGCCGCCAGTACGATGCCTACGAGTCGGACCGCACCAGCCTCGAGACCGTGATGCGGCTCGCCTCGGACGAGGCGAGCGCCATCACCGAGCGGCTCGAACGCGAGGGTGCGGCCCGCCTGCAGGCCATCCTCGACCACGTGAAGGACGGCATCCTCTCGGTGGACGGGCAGGGCCGCATCGAGAGCATGACTCGTACCGCCGAACGCTTCTTCGGCGCGCGCCAGGCCGACGTGCTGGGCGAGCGCATCGACGCGCTGCTGCCCGACCTCGCGCAGGGCGGCGACATCGGGCACGCGCTTGCGGAACTTGCGACCGCGCAGGAGAACATGCATTACGACCTGGCGGCGCGCGAGGTCGTGGCGAAGCACCGCCGCGGCGAACTGATGCCGGCCGAAGTGCTGGTCAGCCTGATGCAGGCCCGGCACGGGCCGCGCTACATCGTCTGCGTCCGCGACACCGCCGAGCGCTCGAAGGCGGAAGAGGCGCTGAAGGACAGCGAGGCGCGCTATCGGGTGCTGGTCGAGAACGCGCCGGAGGCGGTGGTCGTGCTCGATGTCGGTTCCGGGCGCTTCGTGGACTGCAACGACAACGCTGCGCAGTTTTTCGGCATGACGCGCGAGGAACTGCTGCAGGTCGGGCCGGAGGCCGTGAGCCCTCCGGAGCAGGCCGACGGCACGCCGTCATTCGGCGTCACGCGCGGCCACGTGCAGCAGGCGCTCGAGGGCCAGACGCCGGTGTTCGAGTGGCTGCACAAGAATGCCGAGGGCAAGGTCATCCCCTGCGAAGTCCGCTTCGTGCGCCTGCCGAGCTCGAGCGGGAGCCTGATCCGCGCGAGCGTCATCGACATCACCGAGCGCAAGCAGGCGGAAGTCGTCGCCGCGGGCGAGCGGCGCGCGCTCGAGAAAATCGCTTCCAGCGAGCCGCTGGCGGTCGCGCTCAACTCGATCACCGAGGTGGTCGAGCGGGTGCTGCCGCAATCGCTCTGCTGCATCCGCCTGTACGATCCGCTGCGCCGCACGCTGCATCACGTGGTCGGGTCCAGCCTGCCGCGGGAATACGTCGCGCTGATGGACCAGTACCCGGCCGAAATCCGCTTCGGCTCCTGCGCCGCCGCGGTTTCGCTGCAGCGCCAGATCATCGTGCCCGACATCGCCAAGGACGCGCTCTGGGAATACCGGCGCGACGCCGCGTTGCGGGCGGGTCTGCGCGCCTGCTGGTCGACGCCAATCACCGGCGCCGAAGGCCGCATCCTCGGCACCTTCGCGACCTATCTCAAGCGGCCGGGCATGCCGTCGCGCCGCGACCTCGAACTGGTCGGGCGCATGGCGCAGCTCGCCAAGATCGCGATCGAGCGGCGGCTTTCCGAGGACGCGCTGCGCGAGAGTGAGCGGCGCTTCCGCGGCCTGTTCGAGAACGTCGTGGAGGGCGTGTACCAGGTGACGATGGAAGGCTTCCTGCTGTCGGCCAATCCCGCGCTGATCGAGATGCTGGGCTACGCCTCGCTGCAGGAGCTGCGCGACATCGGTTCCACCGAGGCGCTCTATGTCGAGCCCGGCCGCCGCCGCGAGCTGATCGCTCAGCTGGTGCGTGACGGCGAGCTGGTCGAGGCCGAGTACGAGCTCAGGCGCAAGGACGGCAGCGTCATCACGATCACCGAGAATGCGCGGCTCAACCGCGACGAGCGCGGCCAGCCGACCGGCTTCGAAGGCACGGTCACCGACATCACCGAGCGCAAGCGCGTTGAGCAGCGCTTCTACGAGGAGAAAGAGCGTGCCGAGGTCACGCTGTTGTCGATCGCGGACGCCGTGATCACGACGGACCGTGCCGGCACCGTGGACTACGTGAACCCGATCGCCGAGAAGATGACCGGCTGGTCCGCGGCGGACGCGCGCGGCAGGAGCGTCACCGACATCGTCAAACTGGTCGCGGACAGCGGCAAGGAGCCGATCGAGGACCCGGTCCGGACGGTGCTCGCGAGCGGCGAACCGCTGCACCTCGCCGATCAGACGGCGCTCGTCAGCCGGCGCGGACTCGAAGTGCCGATCCAGGCCACGGTCGCACCCATCCGCGACCGCGCCGGCCGCACGGCGGGCGCCGTCATCGTGTTCAGCGACGTGAGCCGCGAGCGCCGCATGAAACGGCTGCTGTCCTACCAGGCGGCGCACGACGCGCTGACCGGCCTGATCAATCGCCGTGAGTTCGAGAGCCGGCTCAACAATGCGATCGAGTCGTCGCGCGCCGACCCGAACGTGCGCCATGCGATGGTCTACGTCGACCTCGACCAGTTCAAGGTCGTCAATGACACCTGCGGTCACCCGGCGGGCGACCAGCTGCTGCGCCAGGTGACGGGACTGCTGCAGACTCGCGTCCGCGCCAACGACGTGCTCGCGCGCCTGGGCGGCGACGAGTTCGGCGTGCTGCTCGAGCACTGCTCGCCGGAACAGGGGCTGCGCATCGCGGACTCGCTGCGCCAGGCGATCCACGACCTGCGTTTCCAGTGGGGCTCCAACACGATGCAGATCGGCGCGAGCATCGGCATCGTCGAGATCAACCACCACACGGAATCGGTCGCGACGCTGCTGTCCGCGGCCGACATCGCCTGCTACTCGGCCAAGGACGGCGGCCGCAACCGCGTGCAGGTCTACGACCCGGCGAGCGCCTCGGCCCGCCACCGCGAGATGCGCTGGATGTCGCGACTGACGAATGCGCGCGACGAGGGCCGTCTCGACATCATGTTCCAGCCGATCGTGCGGGTGTCGGGCGCCGGCAAGGTCCGTCCGCATTACGAGCTCCTGATGCGGCTGCATGACGAGAACGGTTCGATCGTGCTGCCGGACGAGTTCATCCCGGCGGCCGAGCGCTACAACCTGATGCCTTCGCTCGACCGCTGGGTGGTCGAGAAGGTGCTGCGCGACATCGTGCCCTCGACGCGCGACGGCGTGGAGGAAGCGGCGTTCACGGTGGCGATCAACCTGTCGGGCACCACCCTGTCGGACCCGGGCTTCCTGGAATTCCTGATCGAGACGCTGGAGGCGCACGAGCCGACGCCGGGCGCGCTCTGCTTCGAGGTGACCGAGACCGCCGCGATCACGAACCTGGGTCACGCGAGCTACCTGATGCGCGAGATGGCCTCGCGCGGCTGCCTGATCGCGCTCGACGACTTCGGCAGCGGCCTGTCCTCGTTCAACTACCTGCGCACGCTGCCGGTCCACTACCTGAAGATCGACGGCAAGTTCGTGCAGAACGTGGCGAGCGATCCGATCGACCGCAGCATGGTCGAGGCGATCGTGCAGATCGGGCGCGCGATCGGCATCGAGACCGTCGCCGAGCGCGTCGAGACCGAGGAGGTCATGCGCACGCTGCGCCAGATCGGCGTGGGCTTCGCGCAGGGCTACCTGATCGGCCGCCCGGCGCCGATGAGCGAGTTCCCGTTCCGCCGCAAGTGACCTATGCGCGATTCGCCGAATTGCGACGGTCGGGGGCCCGCCGTCCGGGCCGACGGCGCTAGACTGTGCCGATGAGCCCGACGCCGACGCCGCGGTGGACCCGGCTTGCCGCGCTGCTGGCGGGTCTCGCGCTGCTGGCACCCGTGGCGCCCGCAGCAGCCGTCGAGATCGGTCCGGGTGACGACCTGCGCGCCGCGATCGCCGCGCTGGGGCCGGGGGGCGAGCTGGTCCTGCGCGGCGGCACCTATTCCTTCAACTCGGGATTCCGCATCACCGTCAATGGCACGGCCGCGGCCCCCGCGGTGATCCGCGCCAAGGCCGGCGAGCGGCCCCTGATCCGGCAGGACAACCCGGGCCAGAACATCATCGAAGTCTTCGGGTCCGGCCACCTGGTGGTGCGCGGACTCGCTTTCACCGGTGGCTCGCACGGCATCCGGCTCATGAGCAGCAACGACATCACGATCGAGGACTGCGAGGTCTACGAGACCGGGGACGTCGCGATCTCGGCCAACGCCGGGGGCACGTACCAGCGGCTGCGGCTCCTGCGCAACCACATCCACCACACGAACGGCACCGGCGAGGGCATCTACCTCGGCTGCAACACCGATGCCTGCCGGGTCGCGAACAGCCTGATCGAGGGCAACTATATTCACCACACCAACCGGGCCTCGGTGGAGCAGGGCGACGGCATCGAGCTCAAGGAAGGCAGCTACGGCAACGTCATCCGCGACAACGTGATCCACGATACGAACTACCCCGGCATCATCACCTACAGCACGGTAGGCAACGGTCCGGCCAATGCGATCGAAGGCAACGTGATCTGGGCCACGAACGACAACGCCATGCAGGTGGCGGCGGATGCCGTGATCCGCAACAACATCGTGCTCGGCTCGCCGATCGCGTTTCAGTCGCACGACCGCGGCAGTCCTTCCAACATCCAGTTCGTGCACAACACGGTCATCGCCGTCGGCGACGGCGTCAACGTACGCAACGTGATCGGCAGCGTGCTGATCGCGAACAACGCGATCTATGCGCAGGGCGGCAACGCGATCCGGCTGATCAGCGGCAGCCTGGGCCTCGTGACGCTCGCCGGCAACGTGGGCCAGGGCGGCCTCTCGGGCGGCAGCAGCGGCTACGTGAATGGCGGCGGCCTGGCTGCGGATTTCGTGGCTGCGCATTTCAATGGCGTGCCGCCGATCGACGTGTTCCCGAGGTCCGGTTCGGCGCTGGTCGGTGCTGCGGCCTCCGCGCATGTCACGGCGATCGACTTCAACGGCACCAGCCGCAGCGGCAGCGCCGATGCCGGCGCCTATCGATTCAATGCCGCCGGCAACCCGGGCTGGCGAATCACCGCCGGTTTCAAGCCGGCCGCAGGCGGCACGGCGCCGCCCAATCCCCCGACCAACGTCCGCGCGGACTGAGCCGCGGTCGAAGCGCCCGCGCATCCGCAGCGCGGCGGCGCGCGCCAGGCTCGGGCGCGATTCCGCGAACCTGCGCGTATCTGCCATCATCACGCACATCCCGCATGCGCGATCCAGCTGAAAACCGGGCGCTCTCCGTCGCGCCGATGATGGACTGGACCGACCGGCACTGCCGGTACTTCCTGCGCCTGTTTTCGCCGCGGATTCGCCTGTACTCCGAGATGATCGTCGCCAGGGCGATCCTGCGCGGCGACCGCGAGCGCCTGCTCGCATTCGACCCGGCCGAGAGCCCGCTGGCGCTGCAGCTCGGCGGGGTGGACCCCGAAGAACTCGCGCGCGCCGCGGCAATCGGTGAATCGTTCGGTTACGACGAGATCAACCTCAACGTGGGGTGCCCCAGCGACCGCGTGCAGAACGCGACGTTCGGCGCCTGCCTGATGGCGCAGCCGGCGCGGGTGGCGGAGGGCGTCGCCGCAATGCGCGCTGCCGTGCGCCTGCCGGTGACGGTCATGTGCCGGACCGGCATCGACGATTGTGACGACTGGGAATTCCTGCGCAACTTCGTCGCCGCGATCGCCGGCGCCGGCTGTCGCACGTTGATCGTGCACGCGCGCAAGGCGATCCTGAAGGGCCTGTCGCCAA
>JBQTKF010000015.1:0-17640 GCA_052386355.1 Gammaproteobacteria bacterium | reverse complement strand
ACGGCTTCGTGGGCAACTGGGGCCTCGCGATCGTCATCGTGACGGCGCTGATCAAGCTCGTGTTCTACAAGCTCTCGGAGACGAGCGGCCGCTCGATGGCGAAGATGAAGACGGTCGCGCCGCGGATGAAGGCGATCCAGGAGCGCCACAAGGACGACCGCGAGGCGCAGGCGCGCGCGATGATGGAGATGTACAAGCGCGAGAAGATCAACCCGGTCGCGGGCTGCCTGCCGGTGCTGGTGCAGATCCCGTTCTTCCTGGCGTTCTACTGGGTGCTGCTCGAAAGCGTCGAGATGCGGCAAGCGCCGTTCTTCGGCTGGATCCAGGACCTGTCCTCGCGCGACCCGTACTTCATCCTGCCGATCCTGATGGGCGCGGCGATGTTCGGGCAGTTCAAGCTGAATCCGGCGCCGCCCGACCCGGTGCAGGCGAAGGTGTTCGCCTTCATGCCCGTGATCATGACCTTCATGTTCATGTGGTTCCCGTCGGGACTGGTGCTCTACTGGCTCACCAACACCGTGCTGTCGATCGCCCAGCAGTGGAAGATCAACCGCGTGGTCGAGGCCGAGGCGAAGAAGCAGCGCAGCAGCTGATTCCGCGCCGCACCTATACTCGGCCGATGGCGGAACCGGCCGATACCATCGTGGCAACGGCAACGCCCCCAGGGCGCGGCGGCATCGGCATCGTCCGCATTTCCGGACCCGGCGCAGGCGGGATCGCGAGGTCGATGCTCGGCAAGCTGCCACGCGCGCGCCAGGCGACGCTCGCGGCCTTCGCGGGCGCGGCCGGGGAGGCGATCGACTCCGGCATTGCGCTGTGGTTTCCGGCGCCGCGTTCGTACACCGGCGAGGACGTGCTTGAATTGCACGGCCACGGCGGCACGCTCGTGATGGATGCCCTCGTCGCGCGCGCCACCGCGCTCGGCGCGCGCCCCGCGCGGCCCGGGGAATTCAGCGAGCGCGCATTCCACAACGGCAAACTCGACCTCGCGCAGGCGGAGGCGATCGCCGATCTCATCGATGCCGGATCGCAGGAAGCCGCGCGCGCCGCGATGCGTTCGCTGACGGGCGGGTTCTCGCGCGAGATTGCCGCGCTGGCGGAGAAGGTCCTCGAATTGCGCGCCTGGGTGGAGGCCGCCGTCGACTTCCCGGACGAGGACGTCGAATTCGTGCAGAAACCGGAAGTCGCGGCGAGGCTTTCGGATATCGCGCGCCGTTTCGAGCGCATCGGCTCCGCGGCAGCGACCGGGCGCGCGCTCACCGAGGGACTCACGGTCGTGATCGCGGGGCGGCCGAACGCCGGCAAGTCGAGCCTGCTGAACGCGCTCGCCGGCCACGACGCGGCGATCGTCACGAGCCTGCCCGGCACCACGCGGGACATCCTGCGCGAGCGGATTTCGGTGGAAGGGCTGCCGATCCACGTGGCGGACACCGCGGGCCTGCGCGATGCGGGCGATGCGGCCGAGGAGGAGGGCGTGCGCCGCGCGCGCGCGGAGATGGCACGCGCGGATCTCCTGCTCTATGTCGTCGATGCGGCGGTCGGCGCGGCGCCGGGGGAACTCGAGGCGATCGCCGACGACCCGCCAGCGATCATTGTCTGGAACAAGATCGACCTGGCGCCAAAGCCCGCCGGCACCGCGGGCATCGGGATCTCGGCCCTGACGGGTGCCGGTCTTGGCGCGCTGCGCGAAAAGCTCAAGACCGCCGCAGGCTACCGCGAATCGGGCGCCGGGGCCTACTCGGCGCGGCGCCGGCACCTGGATGCGCTCGCGCGCGCACAAAGCCTGTTCGAGGCCGCAGAAGCGCGGCTCGCACAGCAAGCCTCATTCGAACTGGTGGCAGAGGACCTGCGCCTCGCGCACCGCGCGCTCGGCGAGATCACGGGCGCGGTCAGCTCCAACGAACTCCTGGGCGCGATCTTCGCGGGATTCTGCATCGGAAAATGACACGCTTCCGGCCTGCGATTGGCACCATTTCGTCACCGGCCCGCGACTGACATGGTCACCGCCCGCCGCCTAGCATGGTCTCCGGCACCCTGCGCAGAGGCACCATGAATACGAACGCAAGTCACCGCTGGCGCATGGCCGCGATCGCGGCCGCCGCGGCGCTCGTGCCGTTGACCGGGCCGCGCACTGCGGCTGCGAGCGAGGAATGGCAACGCCGCCAGAACCCGCAGGAGACGGCCGAGCGCCATCACTGCATCGCGCGCCCGGTTCCGGCCCGCAGCTGGCAACCGTGAGCCTGCGGCGCGCGCCCGCGGCATTCCTGCTTGCGCTCTTCGCGACATCGGCACTGCCGGCCGCGGCGGCCGATGCGGTGCTGCTCAACGTGTCCTATGACGCGACGCGCGAGTTCTACGACGAGTACAACGCGGCCTTCGCGCGGCACTGGAAGCGCGAGACCGGCCAGACGGTCACGATCCGCCAGTCGCACGGCGGCTCCGGCAAGCAGGCGCGCATGGTCATCGATGGCCTCCAGGCTGACGTCGTGACGCTGGCGCTCGCCTGGGACATCGATGCGCTCGCGAGCCAGGGCAAGCTGCTGCCCGCGAACTGGCAGGCGCGACTGCCGCACGCCAGCGCACCCTACACCTCAACCATCGTGTTCCTGGTGCGCAAGGGCAACCCGAAACGCATCCGCGACTGGGGCGATCTCGGCAAGCCGGGCATTTCGGCGATCACGTCGAACCCGAAGACCTCGGGAGGCGCGCGCTGGAATTACCTGGCCGCCTGGGCCTGGGCGAAGCGCCAGCCCGGCGGCAATGATGTGAAAGCGGCGGAGTTTCTCGGCCGACTGTTCCGAAACGTTCCCGTGCTCGACACCGGCGCCCGCGGGTCGCTCACGACCTTCGCGCAGCGCGGCATCGGCGACGTGCTGATCGCCTGGGAAAACGAGGCGCAGCTGGCGATCGAAGAGCTCGGCCGCGGGCGCTTCGAGATCGTCGTTCCCTCGCTCAGCATCCTGGCCGAACCGCCGGTGGCGGTGGTGGACCGGGTGACGCTCAGGCGCAAGACCACGGAAGTCGCGCGCGCCTACCTCGAGCACCTCTATTCGAAAGAAGGCCAGGAGCTCGCGGCCCGGCACCACTACCGCCCGCGCGATTCCGCGGTGCTCGCGCGCCATGCCGCGGCGTTCCCGAAGCTCGAACTCGTGTCGATCGCGGATTTCGGCGGCTGGGCGAAGGCGCAGCGCGAGCACTTCGCGGATGGCGGCAGCTTCGACCGGATCTACGCGCGCCGGTGAATAGCCTCAGGCGCTGACGCGATAGCCGATGCCGGACTCGGTCTGCAATACCGCAGCGCCGGCGGGGTCGCGCTCGAGTTTCTGGCGCAGCCGGTGCACCAGCTGCTTGAGCAGCTGCCGGTCGCCGCTGCCGCGGTGGCCCCAGACGTGGGTCAGGAGGCGCTCGGTGTTGACGACGTGGCCGGCATGCGCGATCAGGATCTGCAGCAGCCGCGTTTCCAGGCGGGTGAGGCGGATGGGCGTGCCGCCCGCGATCGCGAGCGCCTGGGTTTCGAGGTCGAGCGCCAGCCTGCCCGCGGCGACCGCGTCGCCGGCTTCGATGCCCGCGCGGCGCAGGAGCGCCTTGACGCGCGCGAGCAGCGTGCGCGGGCTGAAGGGCTTGGTCAGGTAATCGTCGGCGCCCAGGTCGAGCGCCCGCACCAGGTCCTCCTCTTCGCCGCGAACCGTCAGCATCATGATCGGCACGGCCGAGCGGCCGCGCAGCTCGCGGCAGACGTCGAATCCGCTGCCCGACGGCAGGTTGATGTCGAGGATCACGAGATCCGGCCGCTCCGATTCGAAGGCCGCTACCGCGGCGCCAACGTCGCCCGCCTTGACCACGGCGTAGCCCGCGTTCGACAGCGCGAAGCCGACCAGGGCGAGCAGGTCGGGATCGTCGTCCACGACCTCGATCTTCATGCCGCCACCTTGCCCGCGGGCAGCGTCACCGTAAAGCGCGTGCAGCCATCGCCAGTGCGCGAGGCCGCGACCGAGCCGCCATGGCGGTCCACGATGGACTTGACGATCCACAGGCCGAGGCCCAGGCCGCGCGGCTCGGGTTCCTGGTCGGAGGCGCGGTAGAAGCGCTCGAAAATCGACGCGCCCGCCGGCTCCGGCAACCCCGGGCCCCGGTCGTCGATCCACAGCGACACCGAGCCGTTCATGGCTCGCGCGCCGATGCGGATGTCGCTGTCTTCGGGCCCGAACTTGCTCGCATTGGCAAGCAGGTTCGTGACCACCTGGGTCAAGCGCTGGGCGTCGCCGTCCACCGGCGGCAGGCCGTTCGGCAGCTCGACCACGAGCGCCTGCCGCCGCTGGGCCAGCAGGCCCTCGATCAGGGCCTCGGCATCCTCGACCACCTGCGCGAGCTGCACGGTCTGGCGGCGGATGCTGAGCTGACCGGATTCGATGCGGATGCTCTCGAGCAGGTTGTCGATCAGGCGCGTGAGCCGCAGCGTGCTGCGCTGCAGCGAAGTCAGGATCTCGCTGATGCGCTCGCGCGGCATGTCCTCGAGGCCGTCGAGCACGAGCTCGACCGAGGCGAGCTGCGCCGCCAGCGGCGTGCGGAACTCATGCGAGATGTTGGCGAGGACCATGTCGCGCGCCCGGCGCACGGCTTCGAGCTCGGTCTCGTCGCGCATCACCTGCACCTGCAGCCCGTCGGTCGGCGCGGCGCTCGTGATGACGACCATGCGCCGCCCGCCGGCCATCTCGAGTTCTTCCGTCGCCTGAGCGCGGCCCTCGGCGCGCGCGGCGACGATGGGGCAGGCGTTCTCGCAGGGAAGCAGGCCGTTCACCGCGCAGGGTTTGAGCGCGTCACCGCAGAATTGGCCGATGAGGGCGGCTGCGTCCGCTCCGAGCATTTTCGCGGCCTGGGCATTGAGATAGCGGATGCGCCGGTCGGCATCGACCGCGAATACGCCTTCGACCACGCCGGCGAGCAGCGCCCGCGCCTCGGCCTCGCGCCGGCGCAGCGCGCCGGTGAGTTCGATCAGGTTGCGGCGCATCTCGTCCATCGTGCGCGCGAGCGCCGCGGCTTCCTGGGTGCCTTCCGCCGGGATCGCGGCGGAGAAATCCCCGCGACCGAGCCGGCCCGCGGCTTCGGCGAGCGCCTGCAGCGGGCGGCCGATGCGTCGCGCGAGCAGGATTGCGAGCACGAGCGCGAGCGCCGCCAGCACGATCGTGGTCACGGTCAGCCGGCGCACGAAGCGATCGACCGCGCCGGAGACTTCCGCGGCCGGCAAGCGTGCCTCCACGAGCGCGATGCCTTCGCCAGTCGCGGCCAGCACCGGCGTGCTCGAGGCATAGAGGGCACGCCCGGGCACTTCGGAGACCGCCACCTGGCCATTCGCGAGCGAGGTCGAATGCAGGTCGCGGAAATCGCCTTCCACGGCCTCGAGCCAGTCGGTGATCGGCAGCAGCCGGATTTCGACGCCCGCGCGCGCGGAGAGCTGTGCAGCGAGCCGCGCATCGAACAGGCGAAGCACGAGCACGCGTGCCGCCGGAGCCTCCGGCACCGCAGCCGCGGCGCCGAGGCGGCCGGGTTCTGCGCGCGTGCCCGGGAGCATGAAGAAATCGCCCTGCTCGTCGGCAGCTGCGAGCGCCGCAGGCCAGGCGGATTCCGCGCCGGTCGATGCCGCGAGCTGCCCGCCCGCGTAGACAGCGCAGGCATCCGCGCCCGCGGGGCCGCAGAAACGGCGTAGGAAAAGCTGCAATTGTGTCGCGTCGGCGGCCGCGAGCAGCCGCGGCAGCGCCGGCCGGGCCGCGAGCACGCGCGCGGAGGCGACGGCATCCTCGCCGAGACGCCGGATCTCGTCGCGCGCCGCGAGCCCGGCTGCGCGGACGCGCGCCAGGGCCTGGTCGGAAGCCTGTTCGCGCAGCAGGCCGCCTGCGCCCAGGGCGAGCGCCGCGATCGCGAGCACGGCCATGCCGCCGACCGCGACGGTCAGCAACTGTTCGAGCGAGCGCGGGCGGGCGACGATGCGCCGCAACGCGCTCCACCACTCCGTCAACAGCGGGTGCAATTCATCGTCCCTTGAGCCCGGATCGCCATTCGACCACGGTCTTCGCGACCAGCGTCAGGATGGCAAGCAGCGCGAGCAGCGATGCGACGGCGAAGGCAGCCGTGAAATTGTACTCGTTGTAGAGGATCTCGACCTGCAGGGGCATGGTATTCGTGAAGCCGCGGATGTGTCCCGAGACCACCGACACCGCGCCGAATTCGCCCATCGCGCGGGCATTGCACAGGATGACGCCGTACAGCAGGCCCCAGCGGATCTTGGGCAGGGTGATCCGCAGGAACGTCGTCCACGCGCCCGCGCCCAGCGACAGTGCCGCGACCTCCTCTTCGCTGCCCTGCTGCTGCATGAGCGGGATCAGCTCGCGCGCGACATAGGGAAAGCTGATGAAGATCGTCGCGAGCACGATGCCCGGCACGGCGAAGATGACCGGCAGGTCGCGCTCGATCAGCCAGGCGCCGAACCAGCCGTGCGCCCCGAACAGCAGCACGAGCACGAGGCCCGCGATCACCGGCGATACCGCGAACGGCAAGTCGATCAGCGTCACGAGCAGGTTCTTGCCGCGGAACTCGAAGCGCGCGATCGCCCAGGCGGCGGCGATGCCGAACACCGTGTTGGCCGGCACGACGATCGCCGCCGTGAGGAGCGTGAGGCGGATCGCGGCCTGCGTGTCCGGGTCCGCGAAGCTCTCGAGGAACACCGCGTAGCCTTTGGCGAAGGCCTGCGTGAGCACGGCGCCGAGCGGCGCGAGCAGCAGCAGCCCGAGGAAGCCGAAGGCGACGGCGAGCAGGAGCGCGCGCACGGCATGCGCACCGCGCGTCAGCCGCCTCTGCTCGGCTGCGGCCGCGTGGCCGGCCATCAGCGCGCCACCAGCCCGAGCCGCCGCCGGCCCCAGCCCTGCACCGCATTGATCGCGTACAGCATCACGAACGACATCACGAGCATGATGAAGCCGAGCGCGGCCGCTCCGTCGTAGTCGAACTGTTCGAGCTTGATGACGATCAGGAGCGGCGTGATCTCGGTCTTCAGCGGCAGGTTGCCCGAGATGAACACGACGGAGCCGTATTCGCCGAGCCCGCGCGCGAAAGCCAGCGTGAATCCGGTGGCGAGCGCCGGCAGCACCGCGGGGAGGATGATGCGCCGGAACACCTGGAACCCGCCCGCGCCCAGCGATTCGGCCGCGTCCTCGAGGTCGCGCTGCGCCTCGATCAGCGCGGGCTGCACCGAGCGCACCACGAACGGCAGGCCGATCAGCACGAGCGCCACGACCACGCCGATCCGGGTGTAGGCGACCTGCACGCCGAAGCGCTCCGTGAGCTGCAGGCCGAGCCAGCCGGTGGGCGCGAACACGGCGGCGAGCGCGATGCCGGAGACCGCGGTCGGCAGCGCGAATGGCAGATCGATCATGGCATCGAGCAGGCGCTTGCCGGGAAAGTCGTAGCGCACCAGCGCCCAGGCGACGATGAAGCCGAACACGGCATTGACCGCGGCCGCGAGCAGGGCCGCGCCGAAGCTCAGCCGATAGGAGGCGACCGCGCGCTCGTCGAGCAGGATCTCGAAGAACTGCGGCAGGTCGAGGTTGGTCGTGCGCAGCAGGAGCGCAGCGAGCGGCAGCAGCACGATGGCGCTCAGGAAGAAGGTCGTGAAGCCGAGGGTCAGCCCGAAGCCCGGCAGTGCGCCGGGGGAGCGGGCCCCGCCTCGCGCCACCTCAGTCTCCCCCGGCGGTTGCGCGCACGATCAGGACCGGGTGCGCGAGCGGCCCGCCGAGCAGCGCCTCGAGGCGCACGGCGGCTGCGCCCTCGATCGAATCGAGGCCGAGCACCAGCAGGGCGCCGGGGTCCGCCGCGAGCTCGCGGGCGAGTTCCGCGTCGGCGTCGCCGAAGCGGATCTCGGTGCGCGGGTCGAAACCGTGCTGCGCGAGCGTGGCCGAGCGCAAGTCGAGCAACTCGCGCAATTGCTGGGCGCGCCGGGGCTCGGGCGCCTCGTCGCCATGCACCGCAAGCAGCACGGACTCCGCGGGCAGGTGGCGCAGCAGGCTCGCGGTGACCGCGATGGCGCCCGGCCGCGCCTGCTCCTGCGACAGCACGACGATGCGCGAGGGCGGCTGCGACGACTCGGGCAGCACCAGCAGCTGCCGCGCGCCGTGACGCAGCAGCCAGAGCGCCGACTCGCGGCTTTCCAGCCCCGCCGAGATGACCGGCAGGCCGGGCGGCGCGCGGTGGCTGCGTTCGGTGCGCGCCGAGACACGGGTCTGCATCCGGGTGGCGAGCGTGGCGAGCAGGGGTGTCGCCGCAAGGCGTGCGGCCGCCGCCGCATCATGCGCCACCACGGTGAAGCTCGAGATCGGCGTCGGCAGGAGATGCACCCGGCGCGCGGCGATGGCGACGCGCGCACCGGCCGCGAGCGGGTAGGCGCGCTGTTCCGGCATGCCGCGCCAGGCCTCGAGCAGCCAGCCGTCGGCGGCGCCATTGCCGTCGGTCGCGGCGGACAGCGGCCCGCCGGGCGGCATGCGGATCCGCAGCCGCTGGGTGGCGCCCGCGAACTGCAGCTCCTCGACCACGCCGTTGCCGAGCGGCGTCATCCCGGCGGCCGCACCGCCGGCGGTGAAGTCGATCTCCTCGGGTCGGATCACCGCGACCACCTCGCGCGGTGCCGCTTCGGTCGCGGCCGGCTCCTCGAAGCGTAGCAGGCCGCCGGCGCGGTAACCCAGCACCAGGTTGGCGGCGCCGAGGAAGGTGGCGACGAAGCGCGTGGATGGCCGCGCATACAGGTCGTCCGGGCGGCCGCACTCGAGCAGGCGGCCCTGGTGCATGACGCCGATGCGGTCCGCCATCGCGAAGGCCTCGTCCTGGTCGTGCGTGACGAGGATGGTCGTGATCGCGAGTTCCTGCTGGATGCGGCGGATGGTGCGGCGCAGCTCCTCGCGGATCTTCGCGTCCAGCGCGCCGAACGGCTCGTCGAGCAGGAGCACTTCGGGGTTGTGCGCGAGCGCGCGCGCAACCGCCACGCGCTGCTGCTGGCCGCCGGAGAGCTGCGCCGGCAGGCGCTCGTCCATGCCCTCGAGCGAGACCAGGCGCAGGAGTTCCGCGCGCCGCCGCCGCCGCTCCGCCGCGCGCACGCGCCGGACGCGCAGCGCGAACTCGATGTTGTCGGCGACGCTCATGTGGCGGAACAACGCGTAGTGCTGGAACACGAAGCCGACGCCGCGGTCCCTCGCGGGCAGGCGGGTCACGTCCCGCCCGTGCAGCGACACGCGGCCGTGGTCGATGTCCACGAGCCCCGCGATGGCGCGCAGGAGCGTGCTCTTGCCGCTGCCGCTCGGGCCGAGCAGCACCAGGAATTCGCCTTCCCGGAGTTCCAGCGAGACGTCGTTGACGACGGCGGCCGACTGGTAGCGTTTGGTGACCTGGTCGAGCGCGATCGACATGGGATTCCGACGGCGGCGGCCCGCGTGACCGGAGCGCGAAGACTAGGGCCGGCCGGGTATCCCGGTCAGTCGCGGCGCGGTGACAAGTCGGTGACAGCGGGCATTGCGCGGCCGTTTCCCTCCGGTGATCATGCGCCAATGTCACATTTCCTGCGCCGTATCACGATTCCGTTCCTGCTCGCGGCGGCGAGTCCGGCGGCAGCGGAGCGTCCGCCGCAACCGGCAATGGACGCCGCGCAAGCCTGGGTCGCCGCGCACGAGGAGGCGATCGTGCGCGAGCTTCGCGAACTGGTGGCACTGCCGAATGTCGCCGACAACCACGACGATATCCGCCGCAATGCCGGACTGCTGGTGCAGATGCTCGAGCGGCGCGGTATCGCCGCGCGCATCCTCGAAACACCGGGCGCGCCGGTCTCGGTATTCGGGGACCTGCGGACGCCCGGTGCGAAGAAGACGATCCTGTTCTACGCACATTTCGACGGCCAGCCGGTGGGGCCGCCCGAACGCTGGGCGACACCGGCCTTCGAGCCGACGTTGCGCGCGGGCAAGCTCGAGGACAACGCCGCGATCGTGCCCTGGGGCGAGGCGAAGTACCCGCTGCCGGACGACTGGCGCATCTACGCGCGTGCGGCGAGCGACGACAAGGGGCCGATCGTCGCGATGCTTGCCGCCATCGACGCCCTGCGCGCAGCCGGCATCCGCCTGTCCGCGAATCTCAAGTTCTTCCTGGAGGGCGAGGAAGAAGCCGGTTCGCCGAATCTCGTGGAGACGCTCAGCGGCAACCGGGAGCTGCTCGCCTCGGATCTCTGGATCTTCGGCGACGGACCGATTGACCCGCGTGGCCTGCCGCGCCTCGCACTCGGCGTTCGAGGCATCACCACCTTCCGGCTGACGGTCTACGGTCCGGTGACCAGCCTGCATTCCGGCCACTACGGCAACGTCGCGCCCAACCCCGCGGCGCGGGTTGCGGAACTGGTCGCTTCCATGCGCGCGCCCAACGGACGCATCACGATCGCGGGCCTGGCGGTGCCGCCGCCATCCGCGGCGCAACTGGCGCTCGCGCGCGAGGCCTTCGACACCGCCGGCATGCTGGCGAATGCCGGAGTCGGGGCGACCGAGAGCGGCCTCGACTATGGCGAATCCATCCTGCGTCCCGCGCTCAACGTGACGCAGCTCCAGTACGGCGGCAGCGGCGCGCAGAGGAATGCCATCGATCCCGAGGCGAGCGCGGGATTCGACCTGCGCCTGACGCCCGGCATGACGCTCGCAAACGCGCGTGAGTCCATCGAGGCACATGTCCGCGGGCAAGGCTATGTGCTGCTCGATCGAGCGCCGACCACGGAAGAGCGCCTGAAGCACCCGCGCCTCGCGCGCCTCGAGTGGGGCGAGGACGGTTATGCGGCGTCGGTCGCATCGCCGGAGCACCCAGCGGTCGCGCGCGCGATCGAAGTCATGCGCGCCGCGACCGGGGATGCCGTGCGCATTGCGCCGCTGATGGGCGGCAGCCTGCCGCTCGCGCCGATCGGCGAAATCCTGAGCGTGCCCTGCGTGATCGTGCCGACGGTGAATGCCGACAACAGCCAGCATGCGCCCCACGAGAACCTTCGCATGCAGGAATTTCGCCGCGGCATCGGGCTCTTCGCGGCACTGCTCGCGCTCGCGGGCGAGGGCTGGTAGCCGCGGCGCGCGGACAATCCGCTCCAGGTTGCATGTTGGAGCGATGACGAGGGCCGGAAGATTGACCAGGATCGTGAAGGTGGTGGCGGAAGGCCTGCGCTACTCCGCCAGGACGACCGCCATGCGCGAAGGGCTTCCATGGGACGGCGAGTGCCGCGCCTCCTCGATGGGCCTGATCCGCGGGCTCGAGGCCGGCGCCTCCGGCGGCGTGGCAGGAAAAGGGCCCCGGCACCAGTAGGTGCCGGAGCCCCTGATACGCCCGCGGCGACGCTTAGTTCCCGCCGAAGCGCTGCGTGAACTTGAGCCCGATCGTGCGCGGCGGAGTCGTGTACACATAGGGCTGGTCGCCGCAGATCGACACGGCGCACTGCACGGTGCGGAACAAGATCGTGCGCTCGTCGAAGAGATTATTGACGAATAACTCGAATGAATAATTGTTCCTGGTCATGCCGGCCGAGATATCGACCATTTCATAGCTCGGCTGGTCGCGGAGGATGACATTGGCCGCATCGCGCAGGTCGGCGCGACTCTTGCCCTTGTAGATGAACGAAGCCCGCCAGTACGAGTCGAAGTCGCCGAGCTGGAATGCCTGCCGCAGGGTGAGATTCGCCTTGATATCGGGCGTCACGGGCAATTCGGTGCCCGCCGGTGCTTCGGGCGGGTCCGGATTGCTGGCATTCGGGCAATTCGTTTCCGGTTCCCCGTTGGCATCGACGTATCCGCAGTAGTTCTCGGTCAACTTCGAATCGATGAGCGCGATACCGCCTGAAACCTGGAACGCGTCCGTGACGGCCCAGGCGAGGTCCATTTCCACGCCTTCGATCTCGGCCGCCGCCGAGTTCTTGATCTCGGTCAGGCCGTTGGCGCCCAGCAGCGCGAACTGGAAGTCGTCCCATTCCTCGCGGAACAGGGCGCCATTGAAGCGCAGGCGCCCATCGGCCCAGGTCGTTTTCCAGCCAAGCTCGTAATTGGTCAGGAAGTCCGCCAGGTACGGCGGCAGCGTGCCGCGGCGGTTGATGCCGCCCGGCCGGAACCCCTCCGACCACGTCGCATAGACCAGGTGGTCATCCGTCAGCTTGTAGGTTAGGTTCAGCTTGCCGATGTAATCGTCATCCTTGGTGCGCTTGTTTGGCATGCGGTTACACGGCGCGCCACGATAGGTGCCCGGCGGGATGTCCGGGAACAGGAGCGGGTTGTTGCACTCGAACTCGCCGTTGCTGGACCAGCCCCAGTCGCCGTAACCGAAGAAGCCCTCCAGCGTATTGTCGTATCGATAGAAGCGCAGTCCGCCGGTGGCGGTGAACTGGTCGGTGATGTCGAAGGACAGCTCACCGAACAGTGCCTCGTCCTCGTCCACGCGTTCCTGCTGAGTGAGCCAGATGGTGTCGTCCCAGCCGGTGACCCAGTAGTCCGGGTTGAGGTTATCCACCCAGTAGCGCTGGGTGATGTCGTGAGTTTGCTTCTGGTAGAACAGGCCGCCGACGAAGCGCACGCGCCGGTCCGCAGGCGTCGAAATGCGCAGCTCGTGGCTCATCTTGTTGAAGCCGTCGTCACCCCAGATGTACTGGCCGATGGTCGGATTGCCGGCGTCGTCGGTGATGTACAGCGAATACGAGTAGAGGGCATCGTAGAAGTATGAGTAGTCGGAATAGTCGAGCCGCGAATCGACCTGGCGGTCGAGGTAGGCGCCGGCATAAACGACGTCGAGATTCGCGATCTTGCCCTCGACGGTCAGCGCCGCCTGCCACCACTTGTCCTTCGACCAGTCGGGGTAGACATGGGCGGTCTGCAGGTCGCCCAGGCCCACGTCATAGCCGAACACGCCGTCCGCGTACGCGCGCTGCGCCATGACGGTGGGCGTCACGGTCCAGCTGTCGTTCAGGTCGATGCGCAGCGCGGCACGGGCGCCGTAGGTATCGACGTCGTTGAAATCGTCCTCAGCGAGCGGCGTGCTGTCCGTGGTGCAGGAGGTCGGGGGGGCCGCGGCGTCGCAAGCCGGCCAGGTGCGCTGAAAGGCAATGTTGTCGATGTAACCGCCGTCGCGCCGCGCCCAGCCGACCAGGCGGATCGCCGCATTGTCGCCGAGCGGCGCGTTGACATGGCCCTCGAACAGGTAGCCGATGTCGCCGTCGGCGACGGTATTGCCCTCGAGGCCGTAACTCGCGGAAAAACCGGCAGGATCCGGCTTGTTGGTGATGATGCGGATCGTGCCGGCCTGCGAACTCGCGCCGTACAGGGTGCCCTGCGGGCCCGCGAGCGCCTCGACTCGGGCGATATCGTAGAGGTGCAAGTCGAGCGCGCCGGTAATGGTCGTAATCGGCTGCTCGTCGAGATAGACGCCGACCGATGGCAGCGGGCCGGAATGGTTGCCGTCGCCGCCGGAAGACACGCCCCGCATGTAAACGAACGCCAAGCCGGGCCCCAAGGTCTGGTAGGAGACCGACGGCAGGAACTTTACGTAGTCGTCGAACTTCGTGATGTTGAGTTCCTCGAGCTTCTCGCTGCCGAGCGCCTGGATGCTCATCGGCACGTCCTGGATGCTTTCCTCGCCGCGCTTCTGCGCCGTGACGATCACTTCGCCGAGCACCGATGGCCCTTGGGCGTGGGCCGGGGAAAGTGCCAGCAGGACTGCCGAAGCCAGTGGCGCCCGAACAACAACTGACCGCGAGAGGTGCTGTTTGCGTTTCTTGGAGCGTTGCATGTGAGATTCTCCGCGCCGAGGTTTCCGCAGTTTACGCCTCGCCCGTTGGGCGTCAAAACTCCGGCACTCCGGGCCAGGCGTCCAGGACCGGTCCGAGGGCCTCCTTGAGCGGGCCGAGCCAGGGCTCGAAATTTCGCCAGTGGTCCAGGCCCTCGCGGTAGATCGGCTGGCGCACCTGTTCGGAGCTCGCCGTTCGCACTGCCCGCTCGTTCTCGTAGAACTTCAGGCAGGCCGCGTCGAACGGCAGGCCGCAGTGTGCAAGCAGCCGCCGGACCTCGCCGTCCGTGTCCTCGATCATGCGCTCGTAGATCACGCGATGGACGCGCGCGGGCAACACCTGGTCGAAGTGAGCCATCAGTTCGACGTAGTCCCGGTAGTAACGGCCGAGATCGGCGAGGTCGTAAGTGAAGTGCTGGCCGCGCGCGAAATGTTGCTTGTAGGCGGAGAAGCAGCATCCGAGCGGGTGGCGGCGGGCATCGATGATCCTGGCGTTCGGGAGCATCAGGTGGATCAGGCCGATGTGCGCAAAGTTGTTGGGCATCTTGTCGATGAAATGCGGGGCGCCCGTCTTGCGCTGCACCCGCGTCTGGTCGAGGTAACGCTCGCCGAGCGCGCGAAACTCGGCGGCACCGAGGGTCGCGAGCACCTCCGGGTACTTGGATTCCTGCGTGCGCGACGTGCGCTCGCCCAGCATGCGGGCGATCGAGATGACGTCGGGCAGCTCCATCGTCCCCTCGACTGCGGGGTGCGAAGAAAGAATCTGCTCGATCAACGTCGAGCCGGATCGCGGCAGTCCGACCACGAAAATCGGATCCATGGCGGCTGAGCCGAATCCGGCGCGTTCCGAGAATAATTGTTTTGAAAACAATGACTTGTAGCGGACCATCTTCGAGTGATTTTCCCCGGCGTGGTACTGGATCAAAGTACGCCGCCGCCGATTGCCTTCCTCGTAATGGGCGAAGGCAGCCTGCCAATCCTGTTGGTCCTCGAAGGCCTTGCCGAGCGCGAAGTGGAAGTGAAAACGCTCCGCTTCGGTCAGGTCCTTGCGTTCCAGCTGGGCCTGCATCGTGGTGACATCCGCCGCTCCGAACCGGAACGTCTTGAGGTTGGCAAGGCTCCACCACGATTCTCCGAACTGCGGGGACAATTCCGTCGATCTGCGATAAGCCGCGATCGAGTCATCGCTCCTGCCGGCCGACTTGAGCGCGTGACCGTAGCTCATCCAGGCCTTGGCCTGGCCTGGGTACTCCGCGAGAACCTCGTCGTAGATCTCGATGGCTTTGGCATACTCGCCCAGCTGACCCAGGATCGCCGCCTTCATGTTGCGATAGCTCGGGTTTACCGGGTCCTGTGCCAGCACCCTGTCCGCCTCGACCAGCGCCTGCGCACCCTTGCCTTGGCGGTGCAGCACCGATGCGAGGTTGAAACGCGCCGCCGTGAATGAGGGCGCCAACTCCAGGCAGCGCGTCAACAGAGCCTCGGCGTCCGCATGCCGGCCGAGCCGCGCGGCGACCTCCGCCAGCATCCGGATCGCGGCGATGTCGGTCGGGTACTGCTTGAGGTGTGCCCGCAGCATGGCCTCCGCCGGCGCGAGGCGGTTCTCCACCAGCGCGGCCGCCGCCTCGAGCAGGCGCGGATCGCGGGTCGACAGCTTGAGATGGCGCGCGTACGCGGTATCGGCCGCCTCCGTGTCGCCAAGCGCGTGCAGGTGATCCGCGAGCGCCCGCCAGGCATCCCCGAGGTCCGGGTTCAGTTCGACCGTGCGCTTGAGCGCAGCAACCGCCTCCTCGCCGCGGCGCAGCGCGCCGTACGCGAGCCCGAGCTCGTAATGCACGATCGCATGGCTGCCGTGCGAGGCGGCCATCGGCTCGAGCAGTTCAAGCGCGCCATTTGGATCGCCGAGGCGACGCCTGGCTGCCGCCAGGATCAGCGTCGCCGACGGATGGCTCGGGACCGCCTTCAGGATCTCCTCGGCCTGTTCCGCGGCGAGTGCGGGCGTCGCCGCGAGCAGGCGCTCGGCATGTGCGAGCGCGGTCGCGAGCGTGCCGACGGGATCCTGACTGGCGGGCGCGCTCACATCTTTGGGGTGGCGAGTGCCGCGCCCTCGGGGTGGCGCCGGCGCATCCAGAAATACACCGGCACGCCGGCGAGGGAAAGCGCGAACGCCCACAGGAATGGCTTCATGCCCACGCCGAAGAACGCAAATGCGGTGAACGCCAGTCCACCCGCGCCCGCGAGCCAGAGCGCGGGCGGCGCCAGGCCGGGGACGCGCTTCCACAGCAGGAACAGCGCGATCGCGCAGCAGGCATATAGCGGCAGGTTGGCGGCCGTCACGATCACTGACAGCAGCGTGAAGCCGGCGACCAGCGAATCGCTGTAGTTCATCAGGCCGATGAAGGTCGCAAGCGCCCCGATCACCAGCAGACCGACCCAGGGCGCGCCGAAGCGGTTGGCACGGCCCATCGCTTCGGGCATCAGCTTCTTGATTGCGAGCGTGCGCGCCAGCTCGGCGACGACCAGGGTCCAGCCGTTGAGGCAGCCGAGGCCGCTGATGACGACGAACAGCGCGAGCCAGCGCCCGTAGCCGGTGCCGAGCAGGCTGTCCAGGATCGTCACGAAGGGCGCGTCCGAAGTCGCCAGCGTCGCTTGCGGCACGACCAGCATGCCGATCGCGACGGCGGCGACGTACACGATCGCGACGATCAGCGTGCCGATCAGGGTCGCGCGCGGGATCGTGCGTTCGGGATCGCGGGCGCGGCCGGCGGCAACGGTCGCCGACTCAAATCCGAGCATCGCATACAGCGCGATGGACGCGGCCGCCATCGACGCCGGCAGCCCGACCGGCGGCGTCGTGGGCAGGTTGGCTGCGTATGCCGCGGGTTCCGTGAGGATTGCCGCGGCGCCCACCACCAGCACGAGCAGCAATGGCACCAGCTTCAGCAGCGACGTGATCACCTGGACGCGCCCGCCACTCTTGACGCCGAGCAGGTTGACGCCGACGAACAGCCACATGAATGCGACCGTCAGCCACGCCGGCGGCAGCACCTGCGAGGCGGGAAAGGCGGAAATGAAATAGCCGACCACCGCGACCGCGAGCGTCGGAAGGGTGACGACGGTCGATATCCAGTAGCTCCAGATCGCGGCGAAGGCGACCGGCTCGCCCAGCGTCCCGCGCACGTAGTTGAAGGGGCCGTCCGCCTGCGGCATCCGTCGCGCGAGGGCCGCGAACACGATCGCGAGGCTGCTGCAGCCGACGATGACCGCGAACCAGCCGGTGAGGGCGTTGAGCCCGAATGGCGCGAGCGCCGCCGGCTGCATGAAGATTCCCATGCCGATCGTGTTGCCGACGACCAGGGCGGTGCACATCCAGATGCCGAGCTGGCGCGTTTCCATGATTCAGACTCCGGGATCGATGAGCCGCCCCGCCTTGATGACCGCCTGCACCTGTTCAAGGCGCTTGATGTCGGCCAGGGGATCGCCGGTCACCGCAATCAGGTCGGCGTAGCGGCCGGGCGCGATCGAGCCGAGTTCCTGCGCGCGGCCGAGCGCGGCCGCGGCGTCGATGGTCGCGGCGCGGATCGCCTGGATCGGCGTCATGCCGTTTCGGACCATGTAGGTGAACTGCCTTGCGTTGTCGCCGTGCGGGAAGAGCCCGGCGTCCGTGCCATAACCGATGCGCACGCCCGCCTTGACTGCCTTCGCGAAACCGACGCGCTGGATGTCGGTGGTCTCGCGGTTCTTGCGCAGGATCTCCTCCAGCCAGCCGTCGCGGCGGCCGACCTCTTCGGTGTAGTCGCCGTTGTAGATGTCGGCGAC
>JBQTKF010000014.1:0-4640 GCA_052386355.1 Gammaproteobacteria bacterium | reverse complement strand
AAGGCGGAAGTCGGCGCCGGGTCGTAGATTCGTAGATTTCCGGCGACGCGAAACTACGAATCTACGACCCGGCACCGTCTAGTGTTTCGGTTCGGCCTCGGGGATTTCCGCCGCCTCGCCCGGTATGGCGTGGCGCTCCTCCAGCCAGCCGCCGAGATCAATCAGCTTGCAGCGCTCGCTGCAGAACGGCCTGAACGGGTTGCCATGCCACTCGCGACGGTGGCCGCAATGCGGACAGGCGACCTCGTGCGTCACGGCCGTCAGTGGCAGATGGCGAGGACGAAGGCGACGTCCTCGGTCGCCTGCACCGACCGGCTGTGCACGCTGTTCCAGCGCAGGAAGCGCAGGCTGCAGCGGTGGTGGCTGCCGCTGACTTCGGGGTAAAGTCTGGTTGCCCCGGCCAGCGTGATGCGCAGCAGCTGCGCCGGCCGGTCGCGCTCGAACGTGATCTGGAACACTCCGCCCGGCGCAGACTCTTCGCGCGGGCGCGCGTTCTCGCGCGTGATCCACAGGAGTTCCGAGACCGACTCGCACAGCGGACGGATCGTCGCGAGCCAGCCCGCGAGGTCGGCCTCGCGCGTGTCCGGCTCCAGGTTGAGCCAGTGGAAGAAATCCGGCAGGTCGAACTCGCAGGTGCCGCCGGGGATCGCGCTCCTGTGCTTGATCGCGTTCAGGAATTCGGACTCGCGCAGCTTCTGCAGGAAGTTGGCGCCGGCCGCGTTCAGTTCCTCGCGCCGCCGCATCAGCGCCGACAGCACCGCGCGCAGGCGAGCGCCGTCCACGCCCGGCCGGTTCTGGAAATCGCGCAACGTGGCCATCTGGCGCTCGAGTTCCTTGAGCACGTCGCCGCGCGCGTCGCCGCGCGAGGTGATCGCGAGGATCTCGAGCAGGCTGCCGACTGCGGAGCGGCTCGACCAGGCGTTCGGGAGACCGGCGTGGTAGGTCAGCTGCTGCCACAGGAACTCGAGCCGCATGAAGCCGCGCATCCGCTCGTTGAGCGGCTGCTCGTAGACGATCGGCTCCAACTCGGGCCGGGGCTCCGGGGCGGGCTCGAACATGGGCCCATTCTGCGTCACGCCTTCCGGCGGCGACAACCCTTTGGGTGTGACGGCGGACACGCTGTGGCTCATGGATTCAGGCCGCAGGGGCCAGGGCGCGGTAGCGCCGGTCGAGTTCGGCAACCTGGGGCGCGAGCGCCCCGGGCGCGCCGTCGTTGCGGATCACGTCGTCCGCGGCCAGGAGGCGCGCCTCGCGCGATGCCTGTGCGGCGAGCATGGCCCGGGCCGACTTCTGCGTCTCTCCGTCCCGGCGCATGAGCCGCTCGACCTGCTGCTCCGGCGGGCAATCCACCACCAGCACGCGGTCCACCAGGCCTTCGAGACGGCTCTCGACCAGCAGCGGGATCACCAGCACCTGGTAGGGCCCGCCGGCCGCGCGCGACACGCGTTCCAGTTCGGCCAGGATCGCCGGGTGCAGGATGTCCTCGACGGTGCGACGCGCCGCCTGGTCGGCGAAGATGCGCCGCCGCAGTCCCGCGCGGTCGAGCCGGCCGTCGTCGCCGAGGATCCCGGCGCCGAGCGCGTGCACGAGCTCATCGAAAGCGGGCTTGCCCGGCTCGACGACCTCGCGCGCGATGCCGTCGGTGTCGATGACGGCGGCGCCATGCGCGGCGAAAAGTCCGGCGACCGTCGTCTTGCCGCTCGCGATGCCGCCGGTGAGGCCCACGCGGAACAGGAGCGCCACCTAGCCGAGACGCGCGGCCGCGAGCCACGCGCCGGTGATCTGCGGGCCCCACATCATCGCGATCCACGACGCGCCCGCGAGGAAGGGACCGAAGGGGATCGGCACGCCGCGGCCGTGCCGCCTGGCGGCGATCAGCGCGATGCCCGTCACCGCGCCGACAGTGGCGGCGAGCAGCAGCACGAGCGGCAGCATCTGCCAGCCGAACCACGCGCCCGCAGCGGCGAACAGCTTGAAGTCGCCGTAGCCCATGCCTTCCTTGCCGGTGACGAGCCGGAACAACTGGAACACGCTCCACAGGAATACGTACCCGGCGACGGCGCCGACGATCGCATCGCGCGGCGCCACCGGCGGCGCGGCTGCGAGCGATTCCGTGTGCCACAGGCTCGCGGCCAGGCCGATCCAGACGAGCGGCAGCGTCAGCACATCCGGCAGCAGCTGCCGGTCGAGGTCGATGCCCGCCAGCGCGAGCAGGAATGCGGAATACACCATTGCCAGCAGCGCCTGCCATCCGAAGCCGAAATGCCAGGCGACGGCGGCGAAGGCGGCACCGGTCGCGAGTTCGACCACGGGATAGCGCAGCGGGATCCTGACGCCGCAGGCGGCGCAACGGCCGCGCAATGCGAGCCAGGACAGCACCGGCACGTTGTGGATCGCGCGGATCGGGGCCTGGCAGGCGGGGCAGCGCGAGCGCGGCGTCACCAGGTTGTAGGGTTCCCCCGGTACGGGCAGCGGGGAGCCGGCGAGCCCGGCGCATTCGGCGCGCCAGCGCCGCTCGAGCACCAGCGGCAGCCGGTGGATCACCACATTGAGGAAGCTGCCGATGACCAGCCCGAAGGCGCCGGCGACGGCGGCGAATAGCGCGGGGCTCGCCGCCAGCAGCGACACGGGCGTCCGGTCAGATCACGGCGCCGAGCTTGAAGATCGGCAGGTACATCGCGATGACGAGGCCGCCGACCAGCACGCCGAGGATCGCCATGATGAGCGGCTCGAGCAGCGAGGACAGACCGTCCACCGCGGTGTCCACCTCGAGTTCGTAGAAATCGGCGACCTTGGCGGCCATGGCGTCGAGCGAGCCGGATTCCTCGCCGACCGCGATCATCTGCACCACCATGTTCGGGAACAGGCCGGTGTTCTCCATCGCGCGCTGCAGCCGCTGGCCGGTCGCGACCTCGTCGCGCATGCGCAGCACCGCACCCTCGTACACGATGTTGCCGGTGGCACCGGCTACCGATTCCATCGCTTCGACCAGCGGCACGCCGGCCGAGAACATGGTGGACAGCGTCCGCGCGTAGCGCGCGATAGCGGCCTTGACCAGGATTGGCCCGACGATCGGAATCTTGAGCGACATGCGGTCGATGAAGTGGCGCAGGGCGCGCGAGCGCTTCTTGAAGTAGAAGAACACGAACACGCCGATGCCGGCGAGGCCGCCCATCCACCAGCCCTGCTCCTGCACGAAACGGGACAGCTCGATGACCATGCGCGTGAACGCGGGCAGGTCGGCGCCGAAGCCCTTGAACAGCGCCTCGAACTGCGGGATCACGAACAGCAGCAGGATCAGCGTCACGATGACGGCGACGGCGAGCACCGCGGCGGGGTAGAACAGGGCCTTCTTGATCTTTTTCTTGAGGGCCTCGGTCTTCTCCTTGTAGGTCGCGACCTTGTCGAGCAGCGACTCGAGCGCGCCCGCCTGCTCGCCGGCCTCCACCAGGTTGGTGTAGAGGTCGTCGAAGTAGAGCGGGTGCTTGGCCAGCGACTCGTGCAGCGAACTGCCGCCCTCGATGTTGAGCTTGATGTCGAGGATCAGCTTCTGCATCGCCGGCTTCTCGTGGCCGACGCCCACGATCTCGAAGGCCTGCACCAGCGGGATGCCGGCGGCCAGCATGGTCGCGAGCTGGCGGCTGAAGATCGCGATGTCCCCGGGCGTGATCTTCCCGCCCGTGCGGAACAGGCTCGACTGCTTGCGGATCTTGACCGGAACGATGGCCTGCCGGCGCAACTCGGCCCGGACCTCGTTCTCGTTGACGGCGAGGGTCCGCCCGCGGACCTTGTTGCCCTTCTTGTCCTTGCCTTCCCAGTTGAAGGGGGTGTCCTTGGCGGCGACGGCGGTCGGCATGGCTCGGTCGTCCTCTACCCTGACTGCGGGATGTTAACGCCCGTCCGGATCACTCAACTGTGACGCGGTTGACTTCTTCGAGGCTGGTCAGCCCGTCCAGGACCTTTTTGATGCCCGCAGTCCGCAGGTCCCAGACCTTGTCCTTGCGGGCCTGGTCACGGATGTGGGGGGCGCTGCCGCCCTCCAGGATGATCCTGCCGATGGCCTCGGTGACCGGCAGGACCTCGTAGATGCCCACGCGGCCCTTGTAACCGTCGGTACACTGGCTGCAGCCGACCGGCTTGTAGACCTTGAAGTCCGGCGCCTGGACCTGCTCCTCGGTGAAGCCTTCGCGCATCAGGGCCTCGTGCGGCAGGTCGAGCGGCGCCTTGCAGTTGACGCACAGCCGGCGGCCCAGGCGCTGCGCGATGATGAGGCTCACCGAGGTTGCGATCGCATAGGGCTTCACGCCCATGTCCACCAGGCGAGTGAGCGTCTGCGGCGCGTCGTTCGTATGCAGCGTCGAGAGTACGAGGTGGCCGGTCTGCGCCGCCTTGATCGCGATCTCGGCGGTCTCGAGGTCGCGCACCTCGCCGACCATGATGACGTCCGGGTCCTGGCGCAGGAAGGCGCGCAGCGCGGAGGCGAAAGTCAGCCCGACCTTCGGGTTGACGTTCACCTGATTCACCCCGGGGAGAACGATTTCGGCGGGGTCCTCGGCGGTCGAAATGTTGGTGTCCTCGACGTTCAGGATCGCGAGCCCGGTATAGAGCGACACGGTCTTGCCGCTGCCGGTCGGTCCGGT
>JBQTKF010000013.1:0-39417 GCA_052386355.1 Gammaproteobacteria bacterium | reverse complement strand
GGCCACCATCTCGTTGAGGTTCTTGAGGGCGCGGATACGCACCTTCTTGGAGGCCGGCTTGGCCTTGATCATCATCTTCTCGCCCGTGAAGGGGTTGACGCCCTCGCGCGCCTTGGTGGCGGGCTTCTTCACGACGCGCATTTTGCACACGCCGGGCAGGGTGAACACGCCGCCGCCCTTCAGTGCCTTCTTCATCTGGCCAGTCAGTGCCTCGAGCACGCCGCCGACCTGCTTCTTGCTGAGGTCGGTCTGGCCCGCGACCGCCGCTACGATCTGCGACTTCGTCGGAGCCGCATTCTTTTTCGCCATTGAGCTATCTCCTGTGGTTTTGTCACGAGCGGGGCGAGCCCGCCTGGGTCGATGTCGGCGCGCACCATACCACGGAAAATCCCGCGCGATAAGTGGTCGACGTCGGTTTCGAGCGGCATTTTACGGCATTTCGCGCATGGGCACCTCAGTCGACGGGGAACGCGCGCGTGAATCGGGCCGCGAGCAAGGGCTGGCCTGCCGCCGCGCGCGCCTCGATCTCGATGGTGATCGGCTCGCGATCGCGGAACTCGAGCGTCGCGAGCCAGGTCGGCCCTGCGGCCAGGTCGCGGCGCGCGAGTGCGAGCGGCTGGCGCCGGCCGGTGAGCGCAATCGCGGTCGCCGCGGGCGGTCCGGCGTCGGGCTGCGTGCCGCCGGACGCGGTCCTGGCAGAGAAGGCGATCGTGAGCAGAGCTAGATTGCGTCTCTGCACAATGCCGTAACTGCCCGCAATTTCTACCGGCAGGTCCTGCGTCGGCGTGAGCGCGTAGTGCAGGCGCACATTGCCCGCCTCGACGAATCCCGGGTCAGGGTAGGGCAGTGCCGCGGGCGGTGGCGATTCGGCCGTACCGCAGCCTCCGAGCAGGGCGAGCAGGAAAGCCAGGACGGGCAGCGGGGCCTGGACTCCGTCCAATTTCGCGCTCAGGCGATCAGGATGCGAAGCGCCTGCAGGCCGATGATCGCGACCAGCGGCGAGAAGTCGAGGCCGCCGACGACGGGCAGCACCCGGCGCAGCGGCGTCAGCAGCGGCTCGCACAGCGAGGCCAGCAGGGAGGTCGCCGGACTCCTGGCTCCGGGTGCGACGAAGGAGAGCAGGGCATAGACGAAGATCAGGACCGTGTAGAGCAGCAGCACCGACAACAGCAGCGAACGCAGTGCCGTGACCGCGAGCGGGACCAAGGGCAACAGGGCGCCGTACTGCAGGCGGAAAAGGGTGAAGGTCGCGGCGAACTGCACCAACAGCAGCGCCACCGCCGAGGCCGTGTCGAGGCGGCCGACCGGCGGCAGCACCTGCCTGAGCGGCATCACCAGCCAGCTGGTCAGCGCGAGCACCGCCTGCGCCAGGGGGTTCCTGAAGTCCGCACGGGCGAGCGGCAGCAGCACGCGCAGCAGGAACGCGTACACCAGGAACGTGAGGAACGCGTCGATGACGAAGATGAGTGCATCCACGGCGCAATTCTAGCGCGCGTGCCGCAGCGGGCGCGCGCCGAAGAGTGCGGTGCCGATGCGCACGTGTGTCGCGCCCTCGGTGATCGCCGCCTCGAAGTCGTCGCTCATGCCCATCGAGAGCGCATCGAGTGCGAGCCCTTCGCGGGTCAGCTCATCGCGCAGCAGACGCAACTCGCGGAACCAGCGGCGCTGGCGTGCGGGTTCCGTTTCTGCCGGCGGCAGCGCCATGAGGCCTCGCAGCCGCAGGCGCGGCAGCCGCGCGACGGCCGCAGCGAGCGCAGGCAGTGCCGCAGGCTCCACGCCGGATTTCGTCGACTCGCCGCCGAGCCTGACCTGGATGCAGACCGAGAGCGGCGCCATTCCTGGGGGCCGCTGCGCCGAAAGGCGTTCGGCGATCTTCAGGCGGTCCACCGTGTGCACCCAGTCGAAGCGCTCCGCGACCGCCCGCGTCTTGTTCGCCTGCAACGCGCCGATGAAATGCCAGCGCAGCGTGCGATCGCCGAGCGCCGCCGCATGCTGTGCCGCTTCCTGGACGTAGTTTTCTCCGACGTCGGCGAGGCCTCCCGCGACGGCCTGCGCGATCGACGCGGCAGACTGCGATTTCGCGACGCCGATCAGGGTGACGGAGGCGGGATCCCGGCAGGCTTTGCGGGCCGCCCCTGCGATCCGTTCCCGGACCCGGGCGAGCCCGGGCGAGGGATTCTGCGGAGCAGTTAACATATTGGTGCACGGCACCCGGGGCTATACTGCCCCCGGCCCCGCACGGCCGCCCGGAAGCCTGCGGGGTTCCTGCGTCGTACACCGAGCCAGGGAGATCGGATGGCCGTCGACATCGCCCAGCTGCTGGCCTTTGCGGTCAAGAACAACGCCTCCGACCTGCACCTGTCCGCGGGCGTGCCGCCCATGATCCGCGTGGACGGCGACGTCAAGCGCGTGAACATGCCGCCGCTGACGCACAAGGAAGTGCACAGCATGGTGTACGACATCATGAACGACAAGCAGCGGAAGGTGTACGAGGAGTTCTTCGAGACCGATTTTTCGTTCGAGATCCCGAACCTCGCGCGCTTCCGCGTCAACGCTTTCAACCAGAACCGCGGCGCCGGCGCCGTGTTCCGCAACATCCCGAGCCTGATCAGGACGCTCGACGACCTGAACGCACCGAAGGTGTTCAAGGACCTGTGCATGCTGCCGCGCGGCCTGGTGCTGGTGACCGGCCCGACCGGCTCGGGCAAGTCCACGACGCTCGCGGCCATGGTCGACTACGTCAACATCAACCGCCCCGACCACATCATCACGATCGAGGACCCGATCGAGTTCGTGCACGAGTCGAAGCGCTGCCTGATCAACCAGCGCGAGGTGCACCGCGACACGCTCGGGTTCAGCGAGGCGCTGCGCTCGGCGCTGCGCGAGGACCCCGACGTGGTGCTGGTCGGCGAGATGCGGGACCTCGAGACCATCCGGCTCGCGCTGACCGCCGCCGAGACCGGGCACCTCGTGTTCGGCACGCTGCACACGAGCTCCGCTGCCAAGACCGTCGACCGCATCGTGGACGTGTTCCCCGGCGAGGAAAAGGACATGGTGCGCTCGATGCTCTCGGAATCGCTGCGCGCGGTGATCTCGCAGACGCTGATGAAGCGCCTCGGCGGCGGCCGCATCGCGGCGCACGAGATCATGATCGCGACGCCCGCGATCCGGAACCTGATCCGCGAGAACAAGATCGCGCAGATGTACTCCTCGATCCAGACCGGCCAGGCGCAGGGCATGCAGACGCTCGACCAGTGTCTCACCGATCTGCTGCAAAAGGGCCTGGTGTCGAAGGAGGAAGCCCGCCACAAGGCCCAGAACAAGGATGCGCTCTGATGGACCGCGAACAATCCATCCGGCTGATGCAGGACCTGCTGCGGCGCATGGTGGACCGCAAGGGCTCGGACCTGTTCATCACCGCGAACTTCCCGCCGGCGATCAAGATCGACGGCGAGGTGCGCCCGCAGACCGACAAGGCGCTCGCCCCGGAGCAGAGCGCGGTGCTGGTGCGCTCGATCATGAATGACCGGCAGACGAAGGAGTTCGACGCCACCAAGGAGGCGAACTTCGCCATCGCCCCGCCCGGGATAGGCCGCTTCCGCGTCAGCGCCTTCGTGCAGCAGGGCCAGACCGGCTGCGTCATCCGCCAGATCAACTCGACGATCCCGACCATCGAGGAACTCGAACTGCCGCCGATCCTGAAGGACATCGTGATGTCCAAGCGCGGCATCGTGATCGTGGTGGGCGCGACGGGCTCCGGCAAGTCCACCACGCTCGCGGCGATGGTCGGCTACCGCAATGAGAAGACGCGCGGTCACATCGTCACGATCGAGGACCCGGTCGAGTACGTGCACGCGCACCGCGGCTGCGTGGTGACCCACCGCGAAGTCGGCGTGGACACCGACAGCTGGCACACCGCGCTCAAGAACACGCTGCGCCAGGCGCCGGACGTGATCATGATCGGCGAGATCCGTGACCGCGAGACGATGGAATACGCGATCCAGTTCGCCGAGACCGGCCACCTGGTGCTCGCGACATTGCACGCGAACAGCACCAACCAGGCGCTCGACCGCGTCATCAACTTCTTCCCCGAGGAGAAGCGCGAGCAGTTGCTGATGGACCTGTCGCTGAACATCCGCTCGATGGTGTCGCAGCGGCTGGTGCCGCGCGAGAAGACCGAGGGGCGCATCGCGGCGGTGGAGATCCTGATCGGCACGCCGCTGGTGTCCGACCTGATCTTCCGCGGCGAGGTCACCAAGATCAAGGAAGTCATGGGGCGTTCGAACCGCCTCGGCATGAAGACCTTCGACCAGGCGCTGTTCGACCTGTACGAGGCGGGCGTGATCTCCTACGAGGAGGGCCTGCGCAATGCCGACTCGAAGAACGAACTGCGCCTGCGCATCAAGCTCGAGAGCAAGCGCGAGGACCGCCTGCAGGCGGAGGCATCCAGCACGCTGAGGATCGTCGATGAGTCCAACGACGGCAAAGTCTACTAAGCCTCCCGTCGAGCAGCCGCTCGCGCTGGAGGGCGAGGACGGGCGGTTCAACATCAAGCCGCTCCTCAGGCTGATGGCCGAGAAGAAGGCGTCGGACCTTTTCTTCACGTCCAATTCGCCGGTCAAGATCAAGATCGAGGGCGTGATCTACCCGATCAACAAGCAGGTGCTGAACGCCGAGGAAGTGCGCGACATTGCCTACGGCCTGATGAGCGCGGAGCAGCTCGAGCATTTCCAGGACGACCTCGAGATCGACTTCGCAATCTCGGAACCTGGCGTCGGCCGCTTCCGCGCCGCGGTGTTCTATCAGCGCGGATTCCCCGCGCTCGTGCTGCGCTACATCAGCGTGGACACGCCGAAGCTCGACAATCTCGGCCTGCCCGACACGCTCAAGGACCTGGCGATGCTGAAGCGCGGCCTGGTGCTGATGGTCGGCGCCACCGGTTCGGGCAAGTCCACCAGCCTCGCCGCGATGATCAATCACCGCAACGAGAACTGCTCCGACCACATCCTGACGATCGAGGACCCGATCGAGTACCTGCACCAGAACCGCAAGTCCATCGTCAACCAGCGCGAGGTCGGGCTCGACACCAAGAATTTCAGCCGGGCGCTGCGGGCCGTGATGCGCGCGGCGCCGGACGTGATCCTGATCGGCGAGGTCCGCGACCGAGAGACCATGGAATCCGCGATCGCGCTGGCTGGCACCGGGCACCTCTGCATCGCGACGCTTCACGCCAACAACTGCGCCGAGGCGCTCGACCGCATCATCAACCTGTTCCCGCGCGACCAGCACGCGCAGATCTTCCTCGACCTGTCGCAGTACCTGCGCGCGATCGTCTCGCAGCGCCTGGTGCGCGGCCGCAGCAAGAAGCGCGTCGCGGCGGTCGAGGTGATGCTGAATACGCCCCACATCCAGGACCTGATCAAGAAGGGCGACGTCATCGGCGTCAAGGAAGCGATGCTGTCGTCCAATGAGCGCGGCATCCAGAACTTCGACATTGCGCTCCTGCACCTCTACAGGGAGGGCAAGATCGACATCGAGGAGGCGCTCAGTAACGCCGATTCGCGCACCAACCTGGAGGCGCGCATCAACTTCGGCTGACCGGCGCTGACGGGCGGGCGGGGAATGGTTCCTCCCTGCCCCGGGACAACCGGAAAACGCGCGAGCTCGGAGCATTCCCCGCCCGCCCGCCGGTGACGGCCAGGCGAAGCCAGTGCGCGGCAGTGCGTTGCAACCGTTGGGCGTCGCCGCACATCTGAAGGGCATGACCAGGCTGTTGACGGACAGGGCGCTGGGGCTGGTCGCGGCCGCCTGCGCGGCGGCTGCGGCCGCCATGGTCGTGGCGCCCGGTCAGCCGGGGTATACGGCGGCAGCGTCGAACACCGGTCCGTCGACGCATACCCGCTTCATCGCCGGCCCCTGGCTGGTCATCACCTCGACCGCGCAGCCGGCGCAGCCGCCGACCGCGCAGGCCATGTTCTCCTCGAGCGACACCTGGCAGGGCAGGCCGAAGCGGCGCGCGAGCGCCGCGACCGCCTGCAGCATCGGCACGGGGCCGCAGGAGAACAACTCGACTTCGGCCAGATCGCGGCGCGGCAGCGCCGCGAGCCAGGATTCCGCGAGTTCCGTGACGTAGCCGCGGTGGCAGCCGGGGAATCCGGCGAGGCTTGCGAGGCGCGTCGGCACGCCCTGCGCCTCGAGCGCGGCCATCGCGGAGGTCGCCGCGGCAGGCAGGCCCGCGACCGAGGCCTGCGCCGCGGCGAGCGCGAACGGGAACGGCAGTTCCGAACCCATCAGCAGCAGCGGCTGCCAGGCGGCATCGCGGCGGGCCGCGAGCCTTTGCGCCAGGAACACCAGCGGCGGGATGCCGACGCCGCCGCCGACCATCAGCGCGCGCGGGCGAGCCGCGTGCGGTTCGAAGCCGCGTCCGATCGGGCCGAGGCATGAGATCCGCTCGCCGGGGCGGCGGCGCGCGAGCTCCGCGGTGCCGAGACCGACCACCTTGTAGAGCGCCTCGATGCGCCCGGACTCCGCCTCCGCGGAAAGCAGCGAGAACGGGCGGCGCATGGGCAGTTCCGGGCCGCACCCGAGGTGCACGAAGCTGCCGGGAATCGCCGCCGCCGCGCACGCGGGCGCCGCGAGCGTCAGCACGTACTGCGCGCCGGGAAAGGCTTCGTGCGCCAGCACGGCGGCCTGTTCGAGGAAGATCGTGCCGCGCTCTGCCAGTGCCGCTGCCGTCATGCGACGCGCCCGGCGCGCGCCTCGGCGAGGTGCGCAAGCACGGCCATGCGCACCGCGACTCCGTTCGAGACCTGGCGGCGGATCACCGACTGCGGGCCGTCCGCCACCTCGGAGGTCAGCTCGACGCCGCGGTTCATCGGGCCCGGGTGCATGACGATGGCGTGCGGGCGCGCGAGCGCCAGGCGCGCCGCCGTCAGCCCGTACTGCTGGTGGTAGCGCACCGGATCGGCCTGCTGCGCGCCCGCCGCGCGCTCGCGCTGGATGCGCAGCATCATGACCACGTCGGCGCCCGCGAGCGCGTCGTCGAAGGACTCGAAGCGGCGTGCACCCGCGAAGTCCGCGGCTTCCGGCATCATCTCGGGCGGCGCCACGATCCGGATCTCGCCGGCGCCCAGCGTGGAAAGCGCGCGGTGCGCAGAGCGCGCGACGCGCGAGTGGCGGATGTCGCCTGCGATCGTGACCGCGAGCCCGTCAAAGCCGCCTTTCGCCTGGCGGATCGTCAGCGCGTCGAGCAGTCCCTGGGTCGGGTGCGACAGGTGCGCCTCGCCGCCGGAGACTACGCTGACGCCGGTGCCGACATGGCGTGCGACGTACTCATGGACGCCGGGCTCGGCGTCGCGGATCACAAACACGTCCACCTGCATCTCCTGCAGCGTGTAGATCGTGTCGACGATCGACTCGCCCTTGGCGCGCGAAGACAGCATCACGTCGAGGTTGATCACGTCGGCGCCCAGGCGCACGGCCGCGAGCTCGAACGACGCCCGCGTGCGCGTCGAGGGCTCAGAGAAGAGGTTGGCGACGGTCCAGCCGGCAAGCGCCGCGCCGTGCGGGGTCGGTTGGCCGGGCTGTGCGAGCCACCGACCGGCGCGCTCGAGCAGCTCCTCCAGGAGCCCGCGATCGAGGCCGTCGAGCGTGATCAGGTGGCGCAGCCGCCCGCGGGCATCCAGCTGCGAGAAGCCGCGGTTCATCGCAGGGCCGTCCCGGGCCGCGCGCGCAGCCATTGCATCAGCAGGAGCCGCGCGGCTTCGCGATCCACGTCGCCGCGGCGCGTGCGCCGCGCCTTCGCGCCGCTTTGCCGCCGTGCGCGCAACTGGTCCTCCGCTTCGCGCGACGTCAACCGCTCGTCCACCCGGTGAACCTCGATGCCGTAGCGTCCCTCGATCTCGCCGGCGAACCGCAGCGCGGCGGCGGCGGACCCGGGATCTTCGCCGCGCATATTATAGGGAACGCCGACTACGCATTCGTGCGGCCGCCAGTCAGCGACCAGCCGGTCGATGGCGGCCCAGTCGGGCGTGCCGGCAGAGGCGGCGACGGTTACCAGCGCCTCCGCGGTCCCGGTTTCCGTATTGCCGACCGCAACGCCGATGCGCCGCAAGCCGAAGTCGAAGGAGAGCACCGTCCTCGCGGCCGGCGCGGACATCCGTCAGGCGCGTCCCGCCTGGCTGCTGATGCGCGAGAGCTCGACGCCGAGCAGCCTCGCGGCCGCGTGCCAGCGCTGCTCGTACGGCAGCTCGAACACCAGTGCGTCGTCGCAGGGAACCGTGAGCCAGGCGTTCTGCCGCACTTCATCCTCGAGCTGGCCGGCTTCCCAGCCGGCATAGCCAAGCGCCATCACGGCCTGCGGCGGTCCGTCGCCCGCGGCGAGTGCCGTGAGCACGTCGCGCGAGGTCGTCACCCAGAGCGTGTCCGATACCGGCATGGTCGACTCGTAGGGCCCCGCCGCCGGCCGGTGCAGCACGAAGCCGCGGTCGCGCTGGACTGGGCCGCCCGCCAGTACCGGCATTTCGCGCAGGCGCGCGTCGCCGCCGCTGAGCGAGAGCTGGTCCAGCACTTCGGACATCCGCATCTCGAGCGGCCGGTTGATCACGATGCCGAGCGCGCCCCGGTCGTTGTGTTCGCAGACCAGCGTGACACTGTGCGAAAAGTTCGGGTCCGCGAGCGAGGGCATCGCGACCAGGAGCTGGTTCGTCAGGTAGGAGCCGCCCACGAGCCTAGTATCGGCCGCGCGCTCGCGCCGGTCAAAGCCATCCGCGCGCGCGGGCGTGCGGGTTTGCGGGCTGACATAAGGATTCTCGCGTACGCCGACGCGCGGGTGATGCCGCGGTTCCTTATTCCGGCGCCGGCAGCTCGATCGAGGATCCCGCCAGGCGGCCGCCCACGAACTGCCACTCGTAGGCGAAGCGCAGGACATCGTGGCGCCCGGCGAGTTCGGCCGGAAACGCCTCGAAAGGCGTCGCGAGCTTCAGGATGTCGAGCGCGGCACGGTCGAGCTCGGGATGCCCGCTGGAACGCTGCACCGATGCGCGGATCAGGCCGCCGCCCGACGCCAGCGCCACCTCGATCACCGGATTGCCCGACAGGTGCCTGCGCCGCGCCTCGTTCGGGAAGTTGAGCGTGCCGACCTGCTCGACCCGGCGCTTCCAGGCGTCGAGGTAGACCGCGACTTCGGACATGCGCGTGGAAGGCGTGATCAGGAGTTCGCGACGTTCGGCTCCCTTGAGCTCGGTTGCGGAGTCGTCGTCGCTGCCCGCAAACGGCGAACTCACGCCGGCGACGATCTCGAGCGGAAGCAGCGGCAGCGCGAGTTCCTGCCGCTCGCCATCGGCGACGGAGCGCAGTGCCGGGTTGCGCGCGGCGAGCAGCGCCGGCTCGCCGCCGGGTTCGGGGCTGGCCTGTGGCTGCCGCGGGCCGCCTTCGGGGTCCCCGGCGACGTCCACGGGCGCCGAACCCGCGGCCGGCAGCGTCGTGCGCGCCGTGCGTGGATCGCCCGCGCCCTGCTGCGTGCGCTCGGCGAGGTAGCTTGCGCGCTCGTTGGCCGCCGATACCGGCAGCGAATTGCTGACCAGCAGCACCTCGAGCGTCGGCACCGCCCCCGGCTCCGCCTGCGGCGGCGCGAAGGTGATGCCGAGAATCACGATCAGGTGGAACAGACCCGCCAGGAACAGCGTGACCGTGAGGCGGTCCTTGCCCGTGACATTGCCGGCGCGGATCTCGTCCGCCGCGCTCACCGGCGCATCACCCGCGCGAGCACCGCATCCACCACGCGCCCGGCGATGTCGCCGCCCCCCTGCGCCTCGAGCTCGCGGATTCCGGTCGGGCTGGTGACGTTGATCTCGGTGACGAAGCCGCCGATCACGTCGAGCCCGACGAACAGCATGCCGCGCTCGCGCATCACCGGGCCGATCCGCGAGCACAGGAAGCGGTCGCGGTCGTTGAGCGGCCGCGCCACGCCCTTTGCGCCGGCCGCGAGGTTGCCGCGGTGGTCCGCGGGGCCCGGGATCCGCGCGAGCGCCTGCGGCACCGGCTCGCCTTCCACCAGCAGGATGCGCGAGTCGCCGGTGTCGGCGATCTCCGGCAGGTAGCGCTGCACCATCGCATAGCGGGTGCCGTAGCCGGTCAGCGTCTCGAACACGACGCGCGCGTTCTTGTCGCCGGCAGCGACCGCGAAGATCGAGCGGCCGCCCATGCTCTCGAGCGGCTTGCACACGATGCGTCCGTGCTCATCGAGAAAGGCCTGCATCGCATCCATGTCGCGCGTGACAAGCGTGGGCGCGCAGCAGTCGGGGAACCAGGCGGTGTAGACCTTCTCGTTCATGTCGCGCAGGCCCTGCGGCCGGTTCACCACCAGGACGCCCTCGGCCTCGGCGCGTTCGAGCAGGTACGTCGTATAGATGTACTCGATGTCGAACGGCGGGTCCTTGCGCATCAACACCGCGTCGATGCCGGCGAGCGGGCGCACTTCGGGCGTGCCGGCGCGGTGCCAGTCCTTGCCCTTGCCGTCGCCCGCGACCTCGATCGGCGCGAGCCGCGCGATGGCGCGGCCGTCGCGCACCGAGAGATCGCGCTGCGTGAGATAGAAAGTGTCGCAACCGCGGCGCGCGGCGGCAGCGAGCATCGCGACCGTCGAATCTTTCGCCGGCTTGATGGCTTCGAGCGGGTCCATGAGCACGGCGAGGCTCGGGCGGGCGGGCATCAGGCGGTCTCCGGCCGGTTGGCGGGAATGTGACGTGGATACTGCACGTCCGGGGGGCTTGTCATAGTACACCTAGCGTCGGTTCCGACCGCCCGGAGGGCCGGCGTTCCGGCATGGCAGGGGGTGGACCGATATGTTAAAAGGAGGCCGCTCCGGCGTGTAATCCGAGGGCGCCTCCGGTCGAGCTTTTCAGTGCCCGGCAGGAGCAGCGCCGGGGCCGGAGGTACCCGATGGAGAATGCAGCGGCTGTCAGTGACGGGCACCGCCTGAACGGGCTGAAGGTGCTCGTGATCGATGACAGCAAGACCATTCGCCGGACGGCGGAGACGCTGCTGGCCAAGGAAGGCTGCGAGGTGTTCACGGCGGTGGATGGCTTCGACGCGTTGTCGAAGATCGCCGACCACCAGCCCGACATCGTGTTCGTCGACATCATGATGCCGCGCCTCGACGGCTACCAGACCTGTTCGCTGATCAAGCACAACAAGGTGTTCCGCTCGATCCCGGTGATCATGCTGTCCTCCAAGGACGGCCTGTTCGACCGCGCGCGCGGGCGCATCGTCGGTTCCGAGCACTACCTGACCAAGCCGTTCACGCGCGACGAACTTCTGTCGGCGATCGAACGGCACGTCAACCGGGCGTGACCGGGCGGATGGGAGACAGGGCCATGGCGCTCATTCTGATCGTGGACGACTCGCCGACCGAGGTGTTCCAGATGCGCCGTCTGCTTGAGAACCACGGCTTCACCACCGAGGCCGCCTCCGACGGAGCCGAGGGCATCCGCAAGGCACGCGAGATCCGCCCGGACCTGATCCTGATGGACATCGTAATGCCGGGCGTGGACGGCTTCCGCGCGACGCGCGCGCTCGCCAACGACCCGGCGACACGCGCGATCCCGGTGATCATGGTGTCGAGCAAGAGCCAGGAGACCGACCGCATCTGGGGCATGCGCCAGGGCGCGGTCGATTACCTGGTCAAGCCGGTGTCGCCGGCGCAGCTCGTGGAGAAGGCGCAGGCTGCGCTGCTCGCGGGCTGACGGCATGCAGCCCGAGCCGACCCTGAGGGCCCTGCGCGATCGGCCATTCGAGCTGCTGCTGGCGCTGGAGCAGCGGGCCCGGGCCGCGGCCGCCGGCGTGCGCGACGGCGCGGCGACGCAGGAGTGGATCGGCGTCGCCTTCCGCATGGGCGGGGAGACCTTCCTGGTGGAGCGCGACGAGGCGCGCGAGGTCATGGGGGTGCCTGCGCCGATCACGCGCGTGCCGGGCGCACGCGGCTGGATCATGGGACTGGCCAACGTGCGCGGGCAGTTGCTGCCGGTGATCGACCTGAACCAGTATTTTGGCAGCGGCGAGACGGTGCCCGGGCGCAATACGCGCGTGATCGTGGTCAACCACCGCGAGATCCCGGCGGGGCTGGTGGTGGACGAGGTGCTCGGGTTCCGCCGCTTCGCCGAGCGCGAGTTCAATCCGGAGGCGCCGCCGACGCTGATCCGCTGCGAGCATTACCTCGCCGGGTCGTTCCGGCGCGGCAGCGAGGCGTGGCCGGTGCTCTCGTTGCGGTCGCTGGTCGAGAGCCCGGCATTCCTGCAGGGATCCCTGTGAGGATTGCGCGGTGAAGGGGCAATAGATGGTCAATGCGCCTGAAAGGCACGCGGCGGCGAACTGGATGCCGGTGATGCTGATCACCGGGCTGGTCGCGGCGCTCGCTGCGCTCGTCCTGCTGCTGCTCGCGGGGCGCGCGCAACGGCACGAGAGCGGCTACCGTGCGCACCTGTCGCAGCTGACTTTGCTGGCGGGAGCGATGCCGGCGCAGGCCGCGGCCGCCGGCCGCGGCGAGGATGCCGCCTTCGAGCAACTCACGGCCTCGCGCGCCGAACTCGAGCGCATCCTCGCGCAGGTCGAATCCGGGCGCGGCGCCTTCGAAGCGCTGTCGTCGCCCTCGGCACTGCGTCTCGGCGGCGAGCCGGGCTGGAACGGCGTGCTCGAATCGTCGGCGCAGGTGCTGGCCGCGCGCACGGCGGCCCGCGAGCTGAAATCCTGGGCCGAGGAATCGCGCGCATCGCTCGGCCGCGCGCTCGCCGGCACCGGAAACGCGGTGGCGGCGCCGGGCGGGTCGGTGGCGCTGCGCGTGCTGCCGCGATTCGAGACCGTCGCACAGCGCACGACCGACGACCTCCAGCAGCTTGCGGGGGCGGCCGCGGACCCGGGCGCGCTGACCCAGCGGATTTCCGAGAACACCGCGCTGCTCGCGCAGTTCCTGGCGGGCCTCGCCGGCCAGGACGAGTCCGCGGGGGTGCCCGCCGTCAGCGGCGGCGCCGCCGTCCGGCTTGCGGAGGCACGCGAGGCCTTCGGCGCGTACGAACGGCAGCTGCAGGGCACGCTCGAGCGCGGCGGCGCCCTCGCGACCGCGCAACGCGCGGCGACGGAGCTCACGGAAACGGCGACGCGGCTGTCACAGTCGCTCGCGGTCCAGGCCGGATCGCCGGCTGCCGCCGGGCGGTTCGCGGGCAACGGCCCGGCGCTGGTCGCGGTCCTGGTGGCTGCGCTCGCATTTGCCGGCGCGCTGGCCGCCTGGGTGTCGGCTTCGGGGCTGCGGCGCACGGCTGCGATCGAGACCGAGCGCAACCGCCGCAACCAGGACGCGATCCTGCGCCTGCTCGACGAGATGTCCTCGCTGGCGGACGGCGACCTGACGGTGCAGGCGACCGTGACCGACGACATCACGGGCGCGATCGCCGATTCCATCAACTACGCGATCGAGGCGCTGCGCGAGCTGGTCGCCACCATCAACGACACCGCGCTGAATCTCGACTCTGCGGCGCGCCAGACCCAGGCCGCCGCCGGGCACCTCGCGAAAGCCTCGGTCGCGCAGTCGCGGCAGGTGGCAGCCGCCACCGATGCGGTCGGCGCCATGGCCACGTCGATCGAGGAAGTCTCGGGCAACTCCGAGCGTTCGGCCGACGTCGCGCGACACGCGGTGGATGTCGCACACAAGGGCGGCGATGCGGTCCGGCGCACGATCGACGGCATGAACGCGATCCGCGAGAACATCCAGGACACGTCGAAGCGCATCAAGCGCCTTGGCGAGAGTTCACAGGAAATCGGCAACATCGTCGAGCTCATCAACGATATCGCCGAGCAGACCAACATTCTCGCGCTCAATGCCTCGATCCAGGCTTCGATGGCCGGCGAGTCCGGCCGCGGCTTCGCGGTGGTCGCCGACGAAGTGCAGCGGCTCGCCGAGCGCGCGGGGCACGCGACGCGGCAGATCGAAGTGCTGGTGCGCACGATCCAGACGGACACCAACGAGGCCGTCGTTTCGATGGAGCGCACCACGACCGACGTCGTGGGCGGCGCGCTGCTCGCCGAGAACGCGGGCGCCGCGCTCGGCGAGATCGAGGACGTGTCGAACCAGATCGCGCAGCTGGTACAGAACATCTCGGCGAGCGCGCGCCAGCAAGCCGCGACCTCTGCCCACATTTCACGCACCATGCAGGTGCTGCGGGAGATCAGCCAGCAGACCGCCGACAATACCAGCGCGACTTCGACTGCCATCGGGCGCCTTGCCGAGCTGTCGGCGCAGCTGCGCAAGTCGGTGGCGGGATTCCGGCTGCCGCAGTTGCTGGCGCCGCTCGGCAAGAAGGCCAAGCCGGCGGCTGGCGGGAGGGGTGCGGACGACGCCCGGTCGCGGCGCGCTGCGGGCTGAGCCGCGGTGGCGGACTTCCCCTCGGTGAACGAACAGGCGCTGCACCTCGTCGCACGCGAGCTCGCCGCGACGCTCAACGACGTGCGCATCGCGCTCGAAGCGGCGGCGGAGACGCCGGCCGACAAGGCGCCGGTCGCGAGGACCGCGGAACTGATGCACGACGCGCGCGGCGTCCTGCGCGTGGTCGAGGTGTACGGCGCGGCGCTGCTCGCCGAGGAGATGGAGCAGTCCGCGCGCTGGCTCGCGGGCAGCCAGACGGACGCGCGCCAGTTCGCCGACAGCCTGGATGCACTGATGCGCGCGAGCGTGCAACTGCCGACCTACCTCGAGCGCGTGCTGGGCGGCGGGCGCGACCTCGCGCTCGTGCTGCTGCCGCTCTTGAACGACCTGCGCGCCGTGCGCGGCGCGCCGCTCCTGTCCGAGGGCACGCTGCTGTCGCTCAATCTGAGCTCGGAGCGTGCACCGCCAGCGCCGGAAACGGAATCGGACAGGAAAGTCACGGTCGCCCAGTGGGCGCGGCGCCTGCGCCCGAAGTTCCAGGCGGGACTGCTCGCGCTGATCCGGGGCGCGGGGCCGGACAAGGGCATTGCGGCTCTTTCCGAGGTCGTGAACCGGATGGAAGCGGTCGCCACCACGGCCGCCGTCTACCAGCTCTGGTGGGTCGCGGGCGCTCTGCTGGATGCGCTCTCCGCCGGCGGCCTGCAGCCGAGCGTCACGGTCAAGCGCCTGCTCGGCCACGCCGACCGCGAGCTGCGCCGTCTCTACGCCCAGGGCGAGGAGGCCTACGCGGCCAGCCCGCCGATCGACCTGCTGAACAACCTGCTGTTCTACGTCGCCCGCGCGGAGACGCGCGGCGAGCGCATCGAAGCGGTGCGCGCCTCGTTCCGCCTCGACGAACTGCTGCCGATCGACGAGTCGGTGGAGCAGGAGCGCGAGTCGTTGTCGGCGCCGTCGGTGCGCCTGATGCGCACCGTCGCCGCGGCGATCAAGGAGGACCTGGGCCGGGTCAAGGACGCGCTCGATCTCTACACGCGCAAGGGCGGCCCGCCCGAGGAACTCGCGCCGCAGGTGGACTTGCTGAAGAAGATAGGCGACACGCTCGCCGTGCTCGGTCTCGGATCGGTGCGCGAGCAGGTGCAGGGCGAGCTCGGACGGCTCACGGACGTCATCACGCGCCGTACGCCCGCCGAGCAGGGCGTGCTGATCGAGATCGCGGCGACCCTGATCGGCGTCGAGGACGGCCTCGACGATGCGCTGGTGCGGCTGATCATGCCACCGGGCGCGCCGGCGCCCGGCGCCGAGACCGACCCCGACTTCCGCCAGGTGACCGAGTCAGTGCTGCGCGAGTGCATCGTGAACCTCGCGCGCATCAAGGAGCTGCTCGGCCAGTCGCTCGATCCCACCGCCGACCGGGCCGGGCTCGACGCCGCGCCCGCACTCGCGCGCGGCATCACGGCCGGACTCCTGCTGCTCGGCCGCAACCGCGCGATGGAAGTCATGCGCCGGATCGGCGAGCATGCGGCGGCGCTCCTGGGCCCCGGCATCCTGTCGCGCAACGACGAGTACGTGGACCGGCTCGCGGATGCGATCGTCGGCATCGAGTACTACATGGAAACGCTGCAGGCCGGGCGCGGCGATCCCTGGTACATGCTGGACAACGCCGAGCGCTGCCTCGGCGTGCTCGACCAGGCGCGCGCTGCGGCGGGGGTGCCGGCTGCTGCGCCGCAGGCCGCCGCGCCGAAACCCGTGCCCGCGAAGCCTGCACCGCCGCCGCGGGCTCCGACGGCGGCCCCGGCGGCCCCGGCGGCCGCGGCGCGTGTGTCGTCCGTGGACCCGGAACTGCTTGCGCTCTTCGTCGAGGAGGCGCGCGAGGAGATCGCTGTGATCGGCCGGCTGTTCCCGTTGTGGGAGGAGAACGCTGCCGACCGCGAATCGCTCACGCGCGTGCGCCGCGCATTCCATACGCTGAAGGGCAGCGGCCGCGTGGTCGGCGCGCGCCGCATCGGCGATTTCTCCTGGTCGATCGAGAACCTGCTGAACCGGATCCTGGACGGCACGCTCGAGCGCAATGCCGCCATGCTGGCGACGATCCGCGAGGCAATCGCGTTCCTGCCGTCCCTCGTCTCGGAGCTCGAGGGCAAGTCCGTGCAAGTTGCGCAGGCCGAGTCGCTCGCGGCGCGCGCCGAGGCGCATGCCACCGGCCAGCCCGCACCCGCGGCCGCGCCGGCGCCGCCCGCGCCCGAACCGGAGGCAGCGGAAGCACCGGCCATGCCGCCGGAACCCGAATGGATCGGCCGCCCGGCAGCCTACGCCGAGGGTGCCGACTCCTCGCTGCAGGAGATCTACCAGAAGGAAGTGCAGAGTCACCTCGAGACCATCCGCAGCTACCTGCGCCACGCCTGGCTCGCGGTCGGCACGCATACGGTCACCGAGGACCTGTACCGCGCCTGTCACACGCTTCGCGGCGCCTCGCGCACGGCCGGAATCCGCCACAGCGTCCGGCTCGCGGAGCCGCTGCATCGCTGGCTGCGGCGCATGTTCGACCACGATGCCGCCTTCGACGAGGCGGGCCTCGCCGTGCTCGCCGACTGCGTGGTGGGCTTCGAGGACATCCTGTCCGCGGTGCATGAGGACACCGGCCACTTCACCAACCTTGCGAGGCTGGTGCGTCGCATCGACGGGCAGGACGCCGCGCTCGAGCGCAGCCTGGCCGAGGAGCCGCCGCAGCTCGTCGAATCGCAGCAGGTCGCACCCGCGCCGCCGCCGCCCGCGCCGCCGCCGCCCGAGCCCGAGGCGCCGGCGCGCCTCTCGATCGAAACGCTGGTGCCGGGCCGGGTCGCGGCCTCCGTCGCGCCGGAACGCGACGTGCACGGCGTGCTGCCGAAAGCGCCGGGGGCCGCGGCTACGGTCGGCGTGCCGCCCTACCTGCAGCCCACGGACCCGGCCGCCGAGCCGGCTGCGACCGCCGACTATGATCCGGAGGTCGCCGCGATCTTCAGCGAGGAGGCTGCCGAGCTGCTGGAGGCCGCGGATGGCGTGCTGGGCGCACTGAAAGCCGAGCGCGGCAGCCGCGAACGCATGACCGAACTCAAGCGTGTGCTGCACACGCTGAAAGGCGGCGCCCGCATGGCGGGCATCGCGCCGATGGGCGACCTGAGCCACGAACTCGAGTCGCTCGTGATTCACGTCAGCGACGACAGCGTGCCGCTCGACGACAGGAGCCTCGAAGTCCTGCAATCGAGCCTCGATGAGCTCAACCGCATGCGCGATTACGTGGGCGCGGGCCGCCCGGTCGCGTACGCGCGCGACCTGGTCACGCGCATCCGCATGATCGGGCGTGGCGCGCCGCCGGAACCCGCCGCGGCCGCGGTACCCGCACCGCAGCGAGCCCCGGCACCCGCGGTCGCACCGCCGCCGGCGGCCGCTGCGCCGGCACCCGCCGCCGCGGCGCCCGCGGCGGAACCCGAGACGCCGGAACCGGAAGCGCCGGCCGCCGCCCCAGGCCCGCCGGTGCGCGAGGCCGACCGCGCTGACGTCGCGCGCGTGGACGCGGACCTGCTCGACAACATGCTGAACGCGGCCGGCGAGGTCAGCATCTACCGCTCGCGCCTCGAGCAGCAGGTGTCCTCGGTCGAGTTCAACCTGGCCGAGCTCGGCCGGGTGGTGCAGCGGCTCAAGGACCAGCTGCGCAAGCTCGAGATCGAGACCGAGGCGCAGATCCTGCACCGGCACGTGGATTCGGGCGCGCGCCGCGACGACTTCGACCCGCTCGAGCTCGACCGTTATTCCTCAATCCAGCAATACTCGCGCGCGCTCGCCGAGACCTCTTCCGACGTCGCGAGCGTGCAGGGGCTCCTGGCTTCGCAGACGCGCGAGGCGCAGAACCTGCTGACCCAGCAGGGCCGCATCGTCTCCGAGCTCCAGAGCGGGCTCATGCGCACGCGCATGGTGCCGTTCCAGCGCCACGTGCAGCGCCTGACGCGCATCGCGCGGCAGGCCGCCGTCGAGACCGGCAGGAAAGCCGAAGTCCATATCGCGGGCGCCGCGGGCGAGCTCGACCGCCAGGTGCTCGACCGCATGCTGGCGCCCTTCGAGCACATGATCCGCAACGCCATCGTGCACGGCATCGAGCCGCCGGCCGAGCGCGTGAAGGCGGGCAAGTCCGAGACCGGCGCGATCGAAGTCACGTTGCGCCGCGAGGGCTCGGAGGTCGTGATCACGGTCGCCGACGACGGTGCCGGCGTGAACCTGAGACTGGTGCGCGACCGCGCGGTTTCGATGGGCCTGGTCACGCCGAAGCAGGAACTCTCGGACGAGCAGGCGTTGCAGCTCATCCTCGAGCCCGGATTCTCGACCGCGGGCAAGGTCACGCAGTCCGCCGGGCGCGGCGTCGGCATGGACGTGGTCGCGACCGAGATCAAGAAGCTCGGGGGCTCGCTCTATACCGAAACCTGGGCCGGCAAGGGCACGCGCTTCACCGTGCGCCTGCCGTTCACGCTGGCGATCAGCCAGGCGCTCGTGGTGCGCGTGGGCGACGAGTTCTATGCGCTGCCCTTGCCGACCGTCGAGGGCGTGGTGCGGGTGCCGCGCTCGGAGGTCGCAAGGCACCTTGCCGAGGAGGCCGCGAGCTTCGACTACGGCGGCCAGAAGTACCGTTTCCAGCATCTCGCGGCATTCGTCGGCGGATCGCCCGCGGCGATGCCCGATCTCGACTCGGCGGTGCCGGTGATCCTGGTGCGCGCCGGCGAGCACTCGACGGCGATCGTGACCGACGAGCTGATCGGCAGCCGCGAGATCGTGGTCAAGACCGTGGGCCCGCAGGTTTCCGGCATCCGCGGCATCTCGGGCGCGACCATCCTGGGCGATGGCCGCATCTGCGTGATCCTCGACGTCGGCGTGCTGGTGCGCTCCGAGTGGCGGCAGCGGCCCCCGCCGGACGCCCGCGCGGCCATGCAGCAGGACCGGCGCGTATTCGCGCTCGTGGTGGACGACTCGATCACGGTGCGCCGCGTGACGCAGCGCTTGCTCGAGAGGAACGGCATGCGCGTCGTGACCGCCAAGGACGGGCTCGAGGCGGTCTCGGTGCTGCAGGACGAGGTGCCGGACGTGATCCTGCTCGACATCGAGATGCCGCGCATGGACGGCTACGAGGTCGCCTCCCACGTGCGCAATGACCCGCGGCTGAAGGACGTGCCGATCGTCATGATCACCTCGCGCGTCGGCGAGAAGCACCGCGCGCGCGCGATCGAGCTCGGCGTCAACGAGTATCTCGGCAAGCCCTACCAGGAAGGCCAGCTGCTGCAGGCCATCGAGCCCCTGGTGAAGAAGAAGGCTTCGTGAGCGTGGAGCAGGAACTCTACGGGCTCCTGGTGCCGCTGCTCGACGAGCGCCTCCTGGTGCCGCGCGCCTGCGTCGCCGAGGTCACCGGCTTCCAGCCGCTCACCGAAATGCCGGGGGCCCCGCCCTGGTACCTCGGCATTGCAGCCTGGAACGGCCGCGGTGTGCCGGTGGTCTCCTTCGAGGGCGCCTGCGGCAAGCGCATCCCGGTGATCGGCGGGCGCACGCGCATCGTGATCTTCACCTGCCTCGGGCAGAAGCTCCCGGCCGGCCACTTCGGCATCGCGACGCAGGGCTTCCCGCAGCTGGTGCGGGTCAACCCGCACGTGATTGCGCCGGACAATTCGCGCCTGTTCCCGGAGCGCTCGCCGGTGCTGTGCCAGGTACGCATGGTGAACGAGCTGCCGCTGGTCCCCGACCTCGAACGGCTCGAGGAAATGATCGCGGACGAGACCACCGTCACCGCGTAGTAAATGGGGACAGGTACAGATTAACGAATTGGATCGAGCTGTTTCCGTTCGTTAATCTGTACCTGTCCCCATTTACTTCCTAAGCGAGGGCGAGCTCCGGTGCCAGGCGCAGGAGCGCTTCGGCCGGCAGCCGCGTGCGCGAGCCCGGGGCCTGCCCGATCACCCCGCGCTCGACCAGTGCCGACAACGGAATCGGCCGCGCCAGGCGCCCGAGCCAGCGCAAATCGAACACCGAGACCGAGCCCGCCTCCACGAATTCGCGCAACCGCGCGAGCGAATCGCAGGGCTGGCCCGCGCATTGTGCGAGCAGTTCGCCGATGGTCGCCGCGTGCCCGGTCCGCGCCACGCGCGCCGCGGCGGTGATCGAGGCCGAGCGCATGCGGTCCGGCGTGCGCGCATGGAACAGGAGCAGCAGGTCGCCCGGCTGCGGTTCGCGCGAGGCGCGTCCCGCGAGCAGCTGCTTGCGGATCGGGCTTCCGAGCGTCTGTGCCGCAGGCGTCGCCGGGAAGAGCTCCGCCTGCGTCGCGCCCGCGAGTTCCGGCACCAGCCGGTCGTGGCTCGCGGCGTCGAGCGGCCAGAGCCAGGTCTCGCGCCCGGCACCGGCACGCGCCGCGACCTCGTCGAGGCCGTGATGGAAGATCATGCGGCCGTGGCGGTCGCGGCCCCGGCGCTCGAAGCCCAGGAGATCGAGTAGCAGGAGCACATGATCGAGGTGCGGAGGCACCAGCGCGCGCAAGGCCACGCGCTGCCGGCGCGCGAGCGTGAGCGCAGCCGCGACCACGGGCTCGATCGCACGGCTGCCGCGCGCGGCGTCCGCGCAGGCGAGGGCGGCGAGCGTGAGCTCCGGCGACTCGGTCGTGATCACGCCGAGCGCCACCGGCCGGCGGTTGTCGTTTGCGACCAGCACGCGCGTGCCCGCGGCCTCGAGCCGCGAAGCAAGGTAGGGATCGAAGGGCTCGCAGTCCTCCGCGAGCATCGCCTCGAGCGTGGCGTTCGAGAGCGCGGCGCGGGGCTCGACCTCCGTCACCGCGAGTTCGCGCGCTTCGCCCGCGAGCGCTTCGAGCCAGGCGAGCGCGTCGCAGGGCGTGAGCACGCGCTGGCCGAGGCCGGCGCGGCCCGCGATGCGGTGCAGCCGGCCGTCGTCCGCAATCAGGAGTTCCACAATGCGCGCATGCAGCGCGCCTAGCAGGCGCAGGTCCGCGCGGTCGATGTCGTTCCGTGCCGGCATGAAGCGCGACTCGAGGTCGCGCTTCGAGGGCAGCGGCAGTTCCTCGATCTTGAGCAGCGGCTCGAAGCGCCACAGCGGCACCTGCCGCCGCACTACGTCCGGGTCGGTCGCGGCCTCATCCCAGCTCTTCTTCTCGACGCAGAGCGCGAGCCCGAGCGCAGCGGCGTCGCGCGCGACCTCGGAGAGAATGGCGCGATGATGCTCGGTGCCGGGCGCGAAGCAGAGGTAGGGGTCGAGCAGCAACCGCAATCCCTCTTCCGGAGGCACCGCGCGCCGCGACTGGATCGATTGCGTCATGCCAGGTCACCCGCTGCCGCTTGCAGGACCGCGAGCGCCGCGATCGCGGCGGTTTCGCTGCGGAGCACCCGTGGTCCGAGCCGGCAGGGAAGATAACCCGTTTGCTGCGCGGCGTCCCGTTCCTTTTCGCCGAGACCGCCCTCCGGACCGATCAGGAGTTCGATTGCCGTGGCGCCGCCGGCCGCCGCGACGAGCGACATTGAGGCATCGGGATCGAGTTGCAGGCGGCGCTCGCCTGCGGCCGCAGGTCGCCCGAGCCAGTTCGTGAGCGGCAGCGGCTCGCCGATGACCGGCAGGCGCGCGCGCCCGCATTGCTCGCACGCGGCGATCGCGACGCCGCGCCAGTGGGCGAGCTTCGCCAGGCGTGCCATCGCATCGAGCCGCACGACGCTGCGTTCCATCACGACCGGCTGGATCGCCGCGACGCCAAGCTCGGTCGCCTTCTGCACCACGAGATCCATGCGCTCACCGCGCGCAATGCCCTGCACGAGCGCGATCGGAAGCGGCGATTCGGCACGGGCGGCGGCAGCGGTGCGCACCATGACCACGGCACAGTCGCGCCGCAACTCGTTGATATTACTGAGATAATCCGCGCCATCGCCGTTGAACAGGGTCACCGTGGCGCCCGCCTGCAGGCGCAGCACGCGCGCGAGGTGCTGGTGTGCCGCGCCGCGCAACTCGAGCCGCGTTCCCGGTGAAAGCGCGGCTTCGACGTAGATGCGGGTCAGGCGCACGCCACGACCTTCGCGGGCACATCCCGGCCTGCAATCGGTGCCGGATCGGATTGGTCCATCAGGATCGGACGGTACCTTCTCTCATGCTGCTTGAGCTCGCCTGCGACAAGCGCACCTGGCGATTTGGCGGCAGTGTATGCGATTGGAAGCGGCGCGCACCGCGGGCTAAGCTTTCGCCGTGACCCATCACGCGATCACGGCCGGGCTGCTTGCTGCGGCGCGCCGCGCGGAGTCGCCGAACTCCGACCCACGCCCCGAAGGCTTCCGCCCCGAGCTGATCGTCATCCACGGCATCAGCCTGCCACCCGGCGAATACGGCGGCCCCTGGATCGATCGGCTGTTCGCGAATGCGCTGCCGCCGGACGGCCATCCCTATTTCGCGACCATCCAGCACCTGCGAGTGTCCTCGCACGTGCTGATCGACCGCGTGGGCGCGCTCACGCAGTACGCGCCATTCCATGCGCGCGCCTGGCACGCCGGCCAGTCGTTCTGGCGCGGCCGCGCGAACTGCAACGACTTCTCGATCGGCATCGAGCTCGAGGGCACGGACGAGGAGCCCTACGATGAACGCCAGTATGCGGCACTCGCACCGCTCATCGCGGCGCTCCAGAAGGCATACCCCGGTCTGGCCGACGGCTGGATTGCAGGGCACTCGGATATCGCGCCCGGCCGCAAGACTGATCCCGGACCGGCCTTCGATTGGGGCCGGCTCGAGCGCGACCTGCGCGCCGCGGGCGCGAGTTTTCGTCGCGAGGTGCTCGCCTGAAGCACGCCGCCTTCGCGCTCGCGCTGCTGACGGCGGCATGCGCGCAGCCGGCTCCGCCGCCGTCGGCCGAACGCATCGTGAGCGTCGCGCCCAACCTCACCGAGATGCTGTTCGCCGCCGGGGCCGCGGACCAGCTCGTCGCCGTGAGCGAATACAGCGATTGGCCTGAGGAAGCGAAATCCCTGCCGCGGATTGGCGATGCCTTCCGTCTCGACTACGAGCGCATCGTCGCACTCTCGCCGTCTGTCGCCGTGGTCTGGGCCACGGGAACGCCCGCGGGCGTCGCCGAGCGCCTGCAATCTCTCGGCATCCGCGTCGTCGGCATCCCGACGCATCGGCTCGATGACATCGCGGCGGGCCTCGAAAGGCTGGGCCGGCTCGCGGGCACCCAGCCGGTGGCGCAGAAGGCGGCCGCCGATTTCCGCGTGCGCATCGCCGGGCTGCGCGAGGCCTACCACGCACGCGAGAGTATCCGCGTCTTCGTCCAGGTGGACGATGCGCCGCTCTATACGGTGGGCGGCAACCACATGATCACCGAGATCGTCGAGCTCTGCGGCGGCCAGAACGTGTTCGCCGATGCCACTGCGCCCGCGCTGCCGGTGGACCTCGAAGCCGTGCTTGCGCGCGCGCCGGAGGTGATCCTCTCCGCGGATGACGGCGATCCGGCCGCCTACTGGGCGCGATTCCAGGGGCTCGCGGCCGTCGCGAAAGGCAACGTGTTCCGCGCGCCGGCCGACAGGCTCGCGCGGCCCGGGCCGCGCATCGCCGAGGCTGCGGCGGAGGTTTGCGCGCTGCTCGATCGCGCACGCCGAGCGGGCTCGGCCGGGCGCTAGCGGCGCTCGTGCTTCCAGAGCACCTCGCTCCCGGACTCGTGGCGCGCCAGCACGCGCGCAATCACGAACAGCAGGTCCGAGAGGCGATTGAGATAGCGAAGGGGTTCGGGCGCGACCGTCTGCATGCGCGCGAGCGTCCAGCAGCGCCGCTCCGCTCGCCGGCAGATCGCGCGCGCGAGGTGGCAGGCAGCCGCCGCGGGCCCGCCGCCCGGCAGGATGAATTCCTTGAGCGGCGGCAGGCCGTCGTTGAAGCCGTCGAGCGCGGACTCGAGCGCGGTAACATGACGGCCCTCGATCGCGCGGTGGCCGGGGATGCAGAGTTCGCCGCCCAGGTCGAAAAGCTCGTGCTGGATCGAGGTCAGTCGCTCGCGCACCGCCACCGGGATGCCGGGCACGGCGAGCACCATGCCGATCGCGCTGTTGCACTCGTCCACGCAGCCGTAGGCCTCGACCCGCGGGTCGTCCTTGGTCACGCGGCTGCCGTCGCCGAGTCCGGTGGTGCCGTCGTCGCCGGTGCGCGTGTAGATCTTCGACAGGCGGTTGCCCAAGCTTCCCTCAGCGCAAGTCGTGCCGCAGTGCCACGAACAGGCTGCGGCCCATGGTATTGAATCCGCGCGCCAGTTCGTAGTCCTCGTCGAACAGGTTCTCCGCCCGCGCGAGGATTGTCCAGCGATCGCCGATGGCAGCCCGCGCCGACAGGTTGGCGAGCCAGTAGGCCGGCATGGAAACGGGCTCCGGGAAGCCGAAGTCCCGACGCTCGCCCGCGTACAGCACATCGAGCGCGACCTCATGGCCGCCAAAGCGCCGCGCGAGCGCGAAGGTGAAGTTCTCCCGCGCGCGGCGCAGTAGGCGCGTGTCCGTGGCCTCGTCGCGCGGGTCCTGGAGCGTCGCGCCCGCGCGCGCCGACCAGGCCTCGCCATCGTAGCGCCAGCCGAGTTCCGCGCCCTCGATGCGCGCGCGCTCGACGTTCCGATTCTCGCCCTCGAAGGTGTCGGGATCCGTGACGACGAACTGGATCAGCTCGTCGATTTCGTTCCGGTACAGCGTGACCGAGACGGACTGCCGCTCGCCGAACCGCAGCCGCCAGCCGATCTCGACGCTCTCCGATTCCTCGGGTTCGAGCGCGGCATTGCCGCCGAAGCCGTAGAGATCCGTCGCATCGGGCGCGCGGAATGCCGTGCCAGCGGCGACCGTCAAGAATGCGCGCTCGCCGATCGCGAGACCGTACTCGGCGTTCCAGGTCCTATGGCCGCCGAAAGTCTCGTGGTCGGTCCAGGCGCCGGCCAGCAGATAGCGGTGGCGGCCCGCTTCGAACTGGTCCTGGAGGTAGAACTGGCGGGTGTCCGTCGCGGCCGCGTAGGGCAGGCCGAAGGACTCCGCGTCCGCGTCCTCGTCCTGCCAGAGGATGCCCGTCACCAGCCGGTGCCGTCCGGGCAGCGCGATGTCGTTCTGCCAGTCGAGCGTCCACCGGCGCGTGCGCAGGAAATCCGGCGACTGGTTCTGCTCGATCTCGTCCTGCGCGTTGCCGATCGTCAGTCGCGTGCGCCAGGCGGCGGCCGGCGCGAAGGCCGCGCCCAGCGAGAAGGCCGAGTTCTCGAAATCCTGGTCCACCGGCGTGACGAAGAAATCCGAGTACTCGGAGGTGCCCGCGGCATGCCAGGCGCGGACCGAGAATTCGACGGCCCCGGCGTCACCGCGCAATGCCGCCGTCAACGAGCGGTGCTCGTAGCCGCGGTCCGTCGCATCGCCCGTGCGCGTCGGGAAACCCGCGCTGTCCTGCCAGGCGGCGCCGACCGAGCCCTCGAGGCGCCCGCCGCCGAAGCCGGCATTGAGGCTTGCGCTCATCGTGTCGTAGCGGCCGAATCCGGCCTGGGCGTGCAAGCCGGCCGCCCGGCCCTGGCGCGTGATCACGTTGATGACGCCGCCGAGCGCATCGGAGCCGTAAAGGGCCGAACGCGGGCCCTTGACGATCTCGATGCGTTCGACGAGCTCGGGGGCGATGTTCTGGATCGCGGCGCTGCCGATGGTGCCGGGATTGATGCGCAGGCCGTCGATGAGCACCAGCACGTGGTTCGACTCGGTGCCGCGCAGGAACAGCGAGGTCTGCTGGCCGGCGCCGCCGAGACGCGCGACCTCGACACCGGTGCGCAGGCGCAGCGCGTCGCCCAGATCGGCCGCCGGCAGTCGCTCGAGTTCCTCGCGCGTGACGATGTCGACGGAGGCGAGCGCGCGAAACGCCGCAATCTCGGTGCGGGTCGCGGTGACGATGACGGGGCCGAGCGACTCGTCGCCGGCCTGTGCGGCAGGGGACAGGATCAATGCGGAAGCGATGATGAAAGCGGTATGTGAGTTCACCGTTGCTCCTCCCGAGCGGGTGGAAACGCATGCCTGACGGGCCGGTCTCCGGACTCACGGCGAATCCCCTGTGGATCTTCCGCATCGCCTTCCCACCGGGAGTACCGGCAGTGGCCGCAGGCAGGGCCTGCGTGATGCGGCTTGCGCCGTTTACCGTTGCGGGGGCAGTGCCGGGATGGCGAGCGACTCGCGCACCGGCTTCCCGATTAGCCCGGGCTCGCGCCCGGGACACCTGTCATCGTCGTTCAATGTAAGGAGCGTCCGAGGCGCGGTCAAGCGGGCGTTGACGGGGCGGCGCGGCCCCATCACTGTGCGGCTCATGGCGAACTCGGCAAGACTCGACGCGGCGCTGGCCGCCGCGGAAGCCGCGGCGGACATCATCCGTGCGGGCTACCGGCGCAAGGTCGGCGTGCGCAGCAAAGCCGACGGCTCGCCGGTCACCGAAGCCGACATCGCGGCCGAGAAGGCGATCCGCGAGCAGCTGCTCTCGCGCTTTCCCGATGACGGGTTCTTCGGCGAGGAATCCGATGCATTTCGCATGGACGCCGAGTTCCTCTGGATCGTGGATCCGATCGATGGCACCAAGTCCTTCGTGCGGCAGTACCCGATGTTCTCGACGCAGATCGCGCTGATGCATCGCGGGCGCCTGGTCCTGGGCGTGTCCTGCGCGCCGGCCTTCGGCGAGACGGCCTGGGCCGAGGAAGGCGGGGGCGCGAGCCTCGACGGCGTGCCGATGCGGGTGAGCACGATCGCGACCCTCGAGCAAGCGACGATCTCGACCGGCAACCTGCGCTCGCTTTCTTCGGGCCCGCATTGGGCCGCGTTCGGGCGCCTGGTGTCGCGGCTCGACCGCATCCGCGGTTACGGCGATTTCCTGCACTACCACATGCTGGCAGCCGGAAAGCTCGAGGCCGTGATCGAATCGGACATCGGCATCCTCGACATCGCCGCGCTCACGGTGATCGTCGGGCAGGCGGGCGGGCAGGTGACCGATCTCGAGGGCGCGCCCATCGGACTGGAGACCAAAAGCATCCTGGCCAGCAATGGCCGGCTGCACGACACCGTGCTCGAAGCCCTCAGGCGCTGACGAACACGCGCCCGGCGCACGTCGGGATCATCTCGACCGGAACCCCGTAGAGCTCGGACAGCGTCGCGGCATTCAGCACCTCCGCGGCGTCGCCGAAGCGCCAGCGCCCGTCGCCGAACAGGAGCAGCGCGCGGTTCGCGAAGCGCGCCGCCTGGGTGGCATCGTGCAGGGTCGCGATCACCAGCCCGCACGCGTCGGCGCGCGCGCGAAACAGCGCGAGCACATCGCGGCGGTGCTGCGGGTCGAGGTGGTTGGTGGGCTCGTCGAGCAGGCACACCGGCGTGTCCTGCGCGAGCAGCGTCGCGACATCCAGCCGCCGCTTCTCGCCGCCTGAAAGCGATTCCACCGCCCGCTCCACGAATCCTTCGAGACCGACCGCCGCGAGCGCTCCTCGTGCGGCCGCGTGGTCCTCGGCACCTTCCCACTGCCAGAACGGCAGGTGCGGATGACGGCCGATCAGCGCGGCGTCGAATACGGTCGCGGGGAAGGGGTCCTCGGTCAGCTGCGGCAGCAGCGAGACGCGCCGCGCCCGCTCGCGCCCGGCCCAGGCCGCGATCGCGCGACCATCGAGCTCCACGGAACCGGCCGCCGGCGGGCGCAGCCCGGCGAGCGTGTGCAGCGTCAACGTCTTGCCCACGCCATTCCTGCCGAGCACCGCGATGCAATCGCCTGCCTGCGCCTCGAATTCGAGCGCGCGCACCAGCATGCGCCCTGCGACTGCGACATCCAGGCGCCGGGCCGCGAGCGCTGGCGCGGCGGCGACTATGGCTGCAGGCGCTGGTGCCGCCATGGTTCGGCGTGGAAGCGGCCCGTGCCGGCGGGCGTCATCTCGCGCGTCCATCGCGCGCGATCGTGCAGCCGGTGCTCGCCCTCGACCCAGAGTTCGACCGCGGCCGCCCACAGCCGGTAGCCGCCCCAGCTGGCCGGCCTCGGCAGGGCGAGCCCCGGCTCCTCGTCGTCGGCCGGCATCGCAAATGGGTCCGGCGCGCCGTGACGCGCGGCCGTCTCGCGCAACCGCTGCAACAGGAGCTGGCGCGAAGCGATCGGCCGGCTCTGTTCGCTGGTCATCGCGGCGAGGCGGCTGCGCCAGGGCCGGCTTGCGAAGTAATCGTCGCTCTCGCTCGCGAGCGCGCGGACCACCGGTCCCTCGATCCGCAGCTGGCGCCCGATCATGTCCCACTGGAACACGACCGATGCCCAGGGATGCAGGGCGAGTTCACGGCCCTTGCGCGAGTCGTAGCTGGTGTAGAAGAGCAGGTAGCCCGGGTCGGCCACGATTTCCTTGCAGAGCACGACGCGCACCGAAGGCTTGCCGTCCTCGCCCGTGGTCGCGAGGCTCATGGAATTCGGGTTGCGCTGGACCTGCTCGTCCCAGGCCTGCCGCAGCCAGGTGGAGGCGAGCGGCATCGGGTCCGTTGGCAGCGGCTCGGGCAGCGTCTGGAATCGGGCATGCATGGCGCGATGTTAGCGCGCCGGCGCAGCGCCTGCTCTGCGCGCAAGTCATTGATTGAAGCGCGATTCGCCGATTAAGCCGCGATTCAGGTTGTGGCAGCGAGACTGGCGCCACGCACCCTGTGGAGGAACCATGATGATCAAGTCCACATTGACCGCAGGCCTCGTCGCCATGCTGCTGGCGGGTCCGGCGTTCGCCGATGACGACGATGATCGCCGCCGGGGTGACGGCCGCGACGATCGCTACGACCACCGTGACGACCGTGACGATGATCGCCACGACGGCCGCCGTCACGACCGGCGCGACGACCGCGGGCGCTACGACTATCGCCGCGACGATCATGGACGCTACGACCATCGCCGTCACGACCGCGACTGGGGTGACGACGATTGGCGCGACGACCGCTACTGGCGGGACGACCGAAACTGGCGTGGCGACCGAAACTGGCGTCGCGATCGCCACTGGCGCCACATTCCGCGCTCGCGCTACAGCCTGAGCTTTGGCTACCGCTCGGGATACGAGCTGGCCTGGAGCGACTGGAACCGCCATGGCCGCCACGATCGCGGCTGGCACCGCCGGTCATTACGCGGCGACCATGGCTTCCGCGCCGGTTATGAAGCCGGCTGGCGCGACGCGGCCCGCTACTACGGCCGCGGCTATCGCCCGCGCCACTGGGAGCGGGATCCGCGCGGCACCTGGTTCTTCGGCTTCCGCATCGACGGCTGATGCCTGGATCACCGGCCCGCTTGCGCTGCCGCAGGCGGGCCGGTTCTCATAGGGCGGACCAACCGCAGGTGCCGCCCCATGTCTCTCCAGAAACTTCGCGACGAGCTGACCCGCCTTGACGGCGAACTGCTGGCATTGGTCGCCGAGCGCCAGCGGCTCTCGAAGGAGATCGCGCGCGAGAAGCGCGCGACCGGCCAGTCGACGCGCGATTTCCAGCGCGAGCGCGAAGTGCTCCTGAATGCGCGTGCGGCGGCTGGAAAGCTCGGCCTATCTTCCGCGCTGGCCGAGAATCTGCTGCAGCTCCTGATCCGGAGTTCGCTCGCGACGCAGGAGCAGTCGCAGGTCGCGGCGCATGGGCAGGGCGCGGGCAGGCGGGCGCTCGTGATCGGCGGCCGCGGCAAGATGGGCCGCTGGTTCGCAGAATTCCTGGCTTCGCAGGGTTATGCGGTCGAGATTGCGGATCCGGCCGGCCCGCTCGAGGGCTTCGCGCACCGCGCCGACTGGCAGTCGGCCGAGTTGTCGCAGGACCTGATCGTGGTGGCGACGCCCTTGGGCATCACGGCCGCGATCCTCGAGCAGCTCGCCAGGCACCGCCCGTCGGGTCTCGTATTCGACATCGGCTCGCTCAAGACTCCGCTTCGCACGGGCTTTGCGGCGCTCATGCGGGCAGGCGTGAAGGTCAGTTCGCTGCATCCCATGTTTGGGCCCGACACGGACCTGCTGTCCGGCCGGCACGTCATCCACGTGGATGTCGGGCGCGCCGATGCCGTCGCCGAGGCGCAGTCGCTGTTTGCCTCGACCATGGCGGAACAGGTGGTGACGACGCTCGACGACCACGACCGGCTGATCGCCTACGTGCTCGGTCTCTCGCACGCGATCAACATCGCCTTCTTCACCGCGCTCGCCGAAAGCGGGGAGGCGGCGCCGCGCCTCGCGCGCCTGTCGAGCACCACTTTCGATGCGCAACTCGCGGTCGCTTCGCTGGTCGCGGGCGAGAGTCCGGCGCTGTACTTCGAGATCCAGGCGCAGAACCCCTACGGCGGGGAATCCCTCGCTGCGCTGGCCGGGGCCGTCGGGCAGTTGCGCGACCTGGTGGGTCGCCAGGATGCGGCTGGATTCGGGCACCTGATGCGCCAGGGGCAGACCTATCTGCAGCATCGTGCTGCCACCCGCCAGACCTGATATGCTAATGCGAGTGATTCTCATTACCATATTGAGGACGCCATGATTTCGCGTGTTCCCCGGGCCTTGGGCATGGCCACGGCCCTGTTGCTGACGCTCGCCGGCGCATCCGGCGCCGCGGTGGCGGGCGATCCGCTCGTCGTCTACACGGCGCGCAAGTACCAGCTGGTGGACCAGCTGTTCCAGGAGTACGGCCGCGAGCGCGGCATCGAGGTGAAGTTCGTCACCGACGACGGCGCGCCGCTCGTGGCCCGCCTGACGGCCGAAGGCGCGAACAGCCCGGCGGACCTCCTGATCACTGTGGATGCCGGAGACCTGTGGCGTGCGACGCAGGCGGGCCTGCTCCAGCCGGTGAAATCGCCGATGCTCGAGTCCGCGATCCCGGCGCACCTGCGCGATCCAGAAGGGCACTGGTTCGGGCTCGCGGTGCGTGCGCGCACGATCGCGTATTCGACCGCGCGCGTGAAGCCCGCCGAACTCTCGACCTATGCGGCGCTCGGCGACGCGAAATGGAAGGGCAGGCTCTGCCTGCGCAGCGGCAAGCACGCTTACAACCAGTCGCTCGTCGCGATGATGATCGGCGACATCGGCGAGGAGGCGACCGAGCAGGTGGTGCGGTCGTGGATCGCGAATCTCGCGGCCGAGCCGTTCTCGAACGACACGCTGATGCTGAAGGCGATCGCCGCGGGCCAATGCGACGTCGCGATCACGAACAGCTATTACCTGGGCCGGCTGCAGAACGAGGACCCGTCGTTCCCGGTGCAGATCTTCTGGGCCGACCAGGGCGGCCGCGGCACGCACGTGAACATCTCGGGCGGCGGCGTGACGAAGCATGCGAAGAATCGTGCCGAGGCGATCCGCTTCCTCGAATGGCTCGCGTCGCCCGCAATCCAGCAGCGCTTCGCCGCCGTCAATTTCGAGTTCCCTGCAAACGCCGGGGTCGAGCCGCTGCCTTTGGTCGTCGCGTGGGGCAAGTTCCAGCCGAACGTCGTGAACGTCGGCACCATCGGCAGGACGCAGCCCGCCGCCGTGAAACTGATGGATCGCGCCGGCTGGCGCTGACATCATGCGGCGGGGTGCCCGACCGCTTGACTACGTCGCCATGACCACCGCGCGATCCCCGGGCCCGGCGCTCGCCGCATTCGCGGTCGCACTGCCGATGGTGGCGATCATCGCCGCCGTGGTGCAGGGCGCGGGCGGCGCCGACGCGGAACTCTGGGCGCACCTCTCCGAGTACGTGCTGGGCCGGGTCGCGTGGAACACGGTGGTGCTCGTGATCGGCGTGGTCGCGGTCGCGATGGCGCTCGGCACCTCGCTTGCCTGGCTCACCGCGGCCTGCGAGTTTCCGGGCCGCGGTTTCTTCTCCTGGGCGCTGCTCTTGCCGATGGCGATGCCTGCCTACGTGCTGGCATTCGTCGCCGTGGCGATGCTCGATTTTGCGGGCCCGGTGCCCGCGGCGCTGCGCGCCTGGTTCGGGTCCTCGTTTCCGATGCCGCCGATCCGCTCGACCGGCGGCGTGATCCTCGTGCTCGCGCTCGCGGCCTATCCTTACGTGTACCTGATGGCGCGCGGCGCCTTCCTGACGCACGGCGCGCGCGCGCTGGAAGCCGCGCGGTCACTGGGGCTCGGGCCCTGGGCCGGCCTGTTCCGCGTGGCGGTGCCGCTGGCGCGGCCCTGGCTCGCGGGCGGCGCCGCGCTGGTGGCGATGGAGGCGCTCGCCGACTTCGGCGCGGTGTCGGTGTTCAACTACGACACCTTCACGACCGCGATCTACCAGGCGTGGTTCTCGCTGTTCTCGATCGAGACCGCACTCGGGCTTGCGCTGTTGCTGCTCGTCTTCGTCGCGGCCGCCCTGGCGCTCGAGCGCGCCGCGCGCGGCCGAGCGCGATATGCCGCCGCCGACGCGGGCAGTCGCGCCCCGCAGAGGCTCCGGCTTCCGGGCGCACGCGGCTGGGTCGCGTGCGGCTACGCCACGGGCGTGCTGGCGGTCGGCTTCGTCCTGCCGGCGGCGGCGCTCGCCCGCTGGGCCTGGGAGGTGGCACCCATCGATCTCGACGCGCGCTACGTGGAATACGTGCTGCGCACGCTGGGCCTCGCGGCGATGGCGGCGATTGCCTGTCTCGCGCTCGCACTCGCGCTCGGCTATGCGATGCGGCAGTCGGGCGCGCGGACTACCGCGGCCGCGGCGCGGGTCGCGACGCTCGGATACGCGGTGCCCGGCGCGGTGCTCGCGGTCGGCGTCGTCACCGTACTCGGCGTGCTGGACGACGGGCTCGCCAGCGTCATGGGCCGCGAGGGCCTGTGGCTGCAGGGAACGGTGCTGGCGCTCCTGATCGGCTATGTCGCGCGCTTCCTCGCGGTGGCGCACGGCCCGGTGCAGGGCGGCTTCGCGCGCATCCGGCCCTCGCTCGACGAAGCGGCGCGCGGCCTCGGCCTCGGCACGCGCGAACTCGTCGCGCGACTGCACTTGCCGCTGCTCGGCGCGGGCATCGGCACGGCTGCGCTCCTGGTGTTCGTGGACGTCATGAAGGAGATGCCGATTACGCTGATGACCCGGCCGTTCGGCTGGGACACACTGGCCGTGCGGGTATTCGAGATGACGGCGGAAGGCGAATGGGAACGCGCCGCGCTGCCGGCGCTCGCGATCGTCATTGCAGGGCTCCTGCCCGTCGCGGTGCTGACCTGGAGGGTGGAGCGTGCGGCTCGAGCTGCGTGAACTGGCGAAGCGGTTCGGTGGCACGACGGCGGTCGACGCACTGACGCTGGCGGTCGGCGCAGGCCGCATCGGCTGCCTGCTCGGGCCCTCGGGCTCGGGCAAGACCACGGTGCTGCGCTGCATCGCCGGCTTCGAGCGGCCAAACGGCGGCCTGGTCCTCGCGGGCGGCGAACACCTGTCGGGACCGGGCGCCTGGGTGCCGCCGGAACGGCGCCGCATCGGCATGGTGTTCCAGGACTACGCGCTGTTCCCGCACCTCGACGCGTTCGCGAACGTGGCCTTCGGCCTGCGCGGCATGGACGCCGGCGCGCGGCGGCGTCGCGCGCTCGAAATGCTCTCGCTGGTCGGGCTCGCGGAGCAGGCCGGCCGCATGCCGCACGAACTGTCGGGCGGGCAGCAGCAGCGCGTCGCGCTCGCACGTGCGCTCGCGCCGCGGCCGCGCCTGGTGCTGCTCGACGAGCCATTTTCGAACCTCGATGCCGACGTGCGCATGGAGCTGGCGCAGCAGGTGCGCGCGGCGCTCGTGGCGGAGGGCGCGACGGCGCTGCTGGTGACGCACGACCAGCGCGAGGCGTTTGCGATCTCCGACGAGATCGGCGTGCTGCGTGCGGGCCGGCTCGAGCAGTGGGCTGCTCCCTGGGAGCTCTACCACTCGCCGGCGACGCGTTTCGTCGCCGACTTCGTGGGCGAGGGCGCCTTCATCGAGGGCACCGTAATCGGGCCCGGCCGGGTGCAGACCGAGCTCGGCGTGATCGAGGGGCAGCTCACCGTCGAGCGTCCGCCCGGCTCGCGCGTCGACCTGCTGCTGCGTCCGGACGATGTGATCCACGACGACGGCAGCGTGCTGCGCGCCGAGGTCGTGGAACGCGTGTTCCGGGGCGCCGAGTTCCGCTACAAGCTGCGCCTTCCCTCCGGCGCGACCGCGCTCTCATTCGTACCGAGTCACCATGACCATGCGATCGGCGAGCGCATCGGCATCCGCCTCGACACCCAGCACCTGGTCGGGTTCCCGCGCGAATAAATAGGGGTGCGTCCCCTATTTATTCTGGCGGCGCATCAGCACGAGGAAGAGCGGCACGCCGACGAGCGCCGTCAGCGCGCCGACCGGCAGCTGCCGTGGCGCGACCACCGTGCGCGCAAGGAGGTCCGCGACGACCACGAGCGCGCCGCCCGCCAGCGCCGCGGCCGGGATCACGACGCGATGCGACGATCCCGCGACGAGCCGCACGAGGTGCGGCGTGACCAGGCCGATGAATCCGATGCTGCCCGCGGTCGTGACCGCGGCCGCAGTCAGCACCGAGGCCGCAACGTAGATCGCGATGCGAAGCCCGCGCACCGGCACGCCGAGAAGGCGCGCCTGCAACTCGCCGCGCGCAAGCGCATCGAGCGGCCGTGCCGCGAGCAGTCCCGCGGGAATCGCAGCGAGCGCGAGCGCCACCAGCGCCCAGGGCGTGCGCACGTAGCCGAAGTCGCCCAGCAGCCAGAACAGCATGCCGCGCAGCCGCAGGTCGTCCGACAGCGAGAGCAGCAGGCTCACCAGCGCGCCGCAGCCGGCCGCGACCACGACGCCGGTCAGCAGCAGCCGCGCCGTGGTCCAGCCGCCCGGGCCGTGCGCGGCGGCGAAGACGAGGAGCATGGCGCCGAATGCGCCGACGGCCGCGCCTGCGTCAATCGCGAAGCCCGCGAACCCCGCGAGCATGACCGCGAGCGCGCCGACCGCAGCGCCGCCCGAGACGCCGAGCACGTAGGGATCCGCCAGCGGATTGCGCAGCAGCGCCTGCATTAGCACGCCTGCGAGCGCGAGCACCGAGCCTGCGCCGAAGGCCGCGAGCGCGCGTGGCAGGCGCAATTCGAGCACGATCGTCCGCATCAGCGGGTCGCCGGCCGCGAGCCGTTCCCAGGGCGCGTCGATGCCGGAGCTGCCGAAGGCGAGCGATGCCGCGATCGCGAGAACCGACGCAACCGCCAGCGATCCAATCAGCCACGGTGCCGGTATGCGCCGCATCCCGGCAGGCATTATCTATAAAATCGGGCGCATGGACCGGGTGTCGGATTACATCGATGCGGACGGGTACCGGGCGAATGTCGGCATCGTGCTGATGAATGCGGATCGCCAGGTGTTCCTGGGCGGCCGCGCGCGCGCGCGCGGATGGCAGTTCCCGCAGGGCGGCATCCGCCACGGCGAGCGGCCCGAGGAGGCGCTGTACCGCGAACTCGCCGAGGAAGTCGGCCTCGGCCGCCACCAGGTCGAGGAAGTCGCGCGCACCGGCGGCTGGCTGCGCTACCGGCTGCCGCCGCAATTCGTACGCCGCAACTCGAGTCCGCTGTGCATCGGCCAGAAGCAGCGCTGGTTCCTGCTGCGCCTCGCCACCGACGATTCCGCGCTGCGCTTCGATTCCACCGACCAGCCCGCGGAGTTCGACCGCTGGCGCTGGGCCGGGTGGTGGGAAGCGGTGCGCGACGTCATCTACTTCAAACGGCGCGTCTATTCGCGCGCACTGCACGAACTCGGCGAGCGAGCCTTTGCGGAAGGGCTGCCGGCCTACCCGGAATGGTGGGACGAGCGCATGGGCACGGCGCGGCGCGGCCCGCGCGACGCCTGAATCAGGACGGCTTCGCGACTGCGAGCAGCACGATGCCGATCAGGAACAGCGTCGGCAGTTCATTGAATATCCGGTACCAGCGCTCGCTGTGCGCGTTGCGCTCCCGCGCGAAGTCGGAAAGCAGCATCCAGGTCCAGGCGTGGTAGCCGATCAGGAGTGCGACGAGCAGCAGCTTCGCCTGCATCCAGCCCGCCTGCAGCAGCGCGGGACTGCGCGCGAGCAGCCACAGCCCGAACAGCGCCGTCAGCGCGGCGCCGATCGTCATGATCGCGAACAGGCGCCGCTCCATGACGCGGAACCGATCGCGGCCGGCGGCATCCTGCGCCGCGGCGTGGTATACGAAGAGCCGCGGCAGGTAGAACAGACCCGCGAACCAGGTCACCATGAAGACGACGTGCCAGGCCTTGATCCAGAGCATCGCGCAGCATTCTCCCGCTTGCGCCGATTCTAGCGGCGGGGGCGGCGCTTGAGCCAACGCCGGCGCAAGTCCGATGCCGGCTGGCGCATCGCCGCCATGGCCGCGGGCGCGCTCGTGCTCGCCTGGGGCGCCTTCGAGCTCGGACGCATAGCCGCGGGCTATTCGGTGGTCTCGGCGATGAAGCGTGGCATCGAGCAGCGGCGCGAGAACCGCGCGCTCGCCGCGGAGAACGAGACGCTCGCGCGCCGTACCGCGACCGCCGAACTCGTGCAGCGCGTGGACCGGCAGGCGCAGGCGGACGCGCAGCGCATGATGGGCGAACTGCAGGCCGAAACCGCGCGCCAGCAGCAGGAACTGCAGTTCTACCGCGGGCTGGTCGCGCGCCAGTACGGCGCGGGCACGCTGCGCGTGCAGGAACTGCGCATCCGCCACGAGGAGGAGCGGCGCTTCCTGGTGCTCATCACGCTGGTGCAGGCGGCGACGCGCGACGCGGTCGCGAACGGGACGGTGACCTTCACGGCCGAAGGCAGGCAGGGTGATGCGGAAGCGCGGCTCGGGCTCGCCGATCTCGAGCCGGATGGCCGCAGTGAACTGCCATTCTCGCTGCGCTTCTTTCAGCAGATCGAGGTGCCGGTCGAGCTGCCCGGGGACTTCGAGCCGGCGAACCTCGTGATCGAGTACCGGCTCGGGCGCGGCACCGAACCCTCGCGCCAGACTTTCCCGTGGCGCGTCGAAGGCGCCGGCGAGGCTGCGTCACTTTGACCCGCCCGGGCCCGGGACCTAGAATCGGCGTGCAGATTCACGCACGCACAGGGAAGTCATGAACGAAGTCGCCGCCAGCGATGGCCTGGTCTTCACCGATGCCGCCGCGCGCAAGGTCGGGGAGCTGATCCGCGAGGAAGGCAATGCCAACCTCAAGTTGCGCGTGTTCGTTTCCGGCGGCGGCTGCTCCGGATTCCAGTACGGATTCACCTTCGACGAAAGGGTCGAGGAAGGGGATGCGGAGTTCCCCAACCAGGGCGTGACGCTCGTGGTGGACCCGCTCTCGTACCAGTACCTCGCGGGCGCGGAGATCGACTACCGCGAGGATCTCGAGGGCGCGCAGTTCGTGATCAGGAACCCGAATGCGACCACGACCTGCGGATGCGGGTCGTCGTTCTCGACCTGACAAGAACGGGGACGGTCACCTTTTCTGCACTGCAGAAAAGATGACCGTCCCCGTTTTCCCTTTTTTCTTTTTTCTAGCGCCCGGACTGGGCGACGCGGATCGTCTCGTCCGCCTGCTCGTCGAGGCGCGCAAGCAGCGGCGCGGTCTGCGCCCTGAAGTCCGCCATCAGTTTCGCGGGAATCGGGTCCGCCTTCGGCACCGTCACGCGCGACGGATTCTTGTGGACGCCGTTGACCCGGTATTCGTAGTGCACGTGAGGCGCGGTCGCGAGCCCGGTCTTGCCGACGTAGCCGATGACCTCGCCCTGGGAGACGCGCTCGCCCACCGCGAGTCCGTTCGCATAGCGCGACAGGTGCCCGTAAAGCGTGGTGACCCCGCCCGCGTGCGCGAGCACGACAGCATTGCCGTAGCCGCCATTCCAGCCGCGGCTCACAACGCGCCCGGCGCCCGCGGCCTTGATCGGCGTGCCCGCCGGCGCCGCGAAATCGATGCCGCGGTGCGCGCGCACGCGATTCAAGATCGGGTGACGGCGCGCCAGACTGTAGCCCGAGCTGATGCGGGCGTAGTCCACCGGATAGCGCAGGAAGGCCTTGCGTACCGGGCGGCCGTCCGGCGTGTAGTAGTCGGCGCGCCCATTCGGGCCGACGTAGCGCACGGCGCGGTAGTTGCGCCCGCCATTGACGAATTCGGCGGCGAGAATGTCGCCGTCGCGCACGAACTCGCCGTCCTGGAACTGCTGCTGGAAGGCGACCACGAACCGGTCGCCCGGCTGCACCGAATTCACGAAGTCGATGTCGTACTTGAACACGTCCGCGAGCGAGACTGCGAGGCCGTCGGTGCCGCCCGCCTCGCTGACCGCCACGTACAGCGAGCTCTGCACGGTGCCTGAGAGCTTGCGCTCCTGGATCTCGAGCGGATTCTCGACGATGTTGGCGTTGAAGCCGTCGCCGGCCCGCGTCACGAGCAGCGTCGCGGTCTCGCTGACGCGCCGCGTCAGCGACCTGATTTCGCCGTCGAGGTGCGTCAGCTGGATCACGTCGCCGGGTCGGATGATGTCCAGGCTATAGCGCACGTCCGGAAGCTTGCGCAGCGCCGCCAGGTCGGCGAGCTCGAGCTTCAGGCTGCGGAACAGCTGGTCGAGCGTGTCATTGCGCCCGATTTCGATCGCCACGAACTCGAACGGCCCTACCGGCAGGGTGGCCTGCGCCACGGGCGCTTCGCCCACGGGCAGCAGGGCGTCGTCGTGCAGCACCTCGGGCAGCGGGTTCTGGATCTGCGAGCCGGCGGCCGAGAAGATCGCGCCCGCCACGATGCAGGAGGCGACCACGCCGAGGCGGCGCGGCCCCGCGACGGCGGCGGAATCGGCAGTTCTGCCGGTGCGGTTCAGTCCTAGCACCCGGGGCATCCAAAGGCAGGGTAGGGAGGCGACGGTAAAGGGCGGGGGTCATTACGTCAACCCGCTGTTTGATCGTCGTTGGTACTCCGTCACAGAACTGGCCCCGCGGGCCGCCCGCGGCGTTTGCCAAGGCAGGGCCGGCCTCACAGAATTGCAGCCCTGCGGCAGCCCGCTGCCGGCCTGGGGGATCGATGCAGCCGCCGGCACGACAAATCGACGAACTGCGCCGCGGCGC
>JBQTKF010000012.1:0-6664 GCA_052386355.1 Gammaproteobacteria bacterium | reverse complement strand
CGGGGGTGGAGATGGTGATGCCGGGCGACAACATCAAGATGGTGGTGGAGCTGATCGCGCCGATCGCGATGGAGGAAGGCCTGCGCTTCGCGATCCGCGAGGGCGGCCGCACCGTCGGTGCCGGCGTGGTGTCCAAGGTGCTGAAATAAGGAACGACGATGGCGACCAGTCAGAACATCCGCATCCGCCTGAAGGCCTTCGATCACAAGCTGATCGACACCTCGGCGCGCGAAATCGTCGAGACTGCGCGGCGCACCGGCGCCACGGTGCGCGGCCCGGTGCCGTTGCCGACCAAGATCGAGCGCTTCACGGTGCTGGTCTCGCCGCACGCGGACAAGGACGCGCGCGACCAGGACGAGATCCGTACCCACAAGCGCCTGATGGACATCCTGAACCCGACCGACAAGACCGTGGACGCCTTGATGCGCCTCGAGTTGCCGGCGGGCGTGGACGTGCAGATCAAGTTGAACTGATTTCCCGGGCCGCTATACTGGGCGGCTTTTTCGGGGCTGGAAAAAGGGGACGTTCACCTTTTTCCACTGGCGGCGGTTCGAAAGCGATGCAGAAAAAGGTGAACGTCCCCTTTTTCCCGGTTTGGACAGCGTCGGCCAATTGCAGCCGACGCGGTGAAAAAAGGATACAAATCATGACCATAGGTCTGGTCGGCCGCAAGGCCGGCATGACTCGGGTCTTCACCGATGCGGGCGACGCCCGGTCGGTGACGGTCATCGAGGCCCTGCCGAACCGCATCGTGCAGGTCAAGGACTCGAAGGCCGAAGGCTACCGGGCGATCCAGGTCACTTTCGGCACCCGTCGCGCCTCCCGGCTGACGAAGCCCGTGGCCGGCCATTACGCCAAGCCAGGCGTGCTGCCCGGCGCGCAACTCGTCGAGTTCCGCCTCGCCGCGGGCGAAGGCGTGGAACTGCAGGCCGGAGCCGAGCTCAAGGTGGACATTTTCCAGGCCGGCCAGGACGTGGACGTCACCGGCACCACGATCGGCAAGGGCTATGCCGGCGTCATGAAGCGGCACGGTTTCGCCGGCGGCTTCGCGAGCCACGGCGCCTCGGTCACGCACCGCCACCCGGGATCGATCGGCCAGCGCCAGACGCCGGGCCGCGTGTTCCCGGGCAAGCGCATGGCGGGGCGCATGGGCGGCGTGCGCCGCACCGAGGAGAACCTCAAGGTCGTGCAGGTGGACCTCGAACGCAACCTGCTGTTGCTGAGTGGTTCCGTCCCCGGCGCCCCGGGCGGCCAGGTCGTCGTCCGTCCGTCGGTGAAGGCCGCGGCGCGCGCCAGGCGCAAGTCGGCCGCCGGCGCGAAGTCCGGCGCGAAGAAGTGAGCAGGGGACGCAACCCATGAAGTTGAAGCTGGTGAGTGGCGGGGGCAAGGGCGCCGAAATCGACGTCAGCGACGCGACCTTCGGCCGCGAATACAACGAGCCGCTGGTGCACCAGGTGCTGACCGCCTATGCGGCGGGCGGCCGGGCAGGCACCAAGGCGCAGCTGACCAAGTCCGAAGTGCGCGGCGGCGGCAAGAAGCCATGGCGCCAGAAAGGCACGGGCCAGGCGCGCGCAGGCTCGATCCGGAGCCCGATCTGGGTCGGCGGCGGCCGCGCTTTCGCGGCGAAGCCGAGGAGCCACGCGCAGAAGGTGAACCGGAAGATGTACCGCGGCGCGATCCGCTCGATGCTGTCGGAACTCGCGCGCCAGGACCGCCTGCTGGTGGCCGGCAGCCTCGAACTCGAGGCGCCGAAGACGAAGATGCTGGTCGGCAAGCTCACCGAGCTCGGGCTCGACGAAGTGCTGATCCTGATCGAGGCCTACGACGAGAAGCTGCATCTCGCCGCGAGAAACCTCGTGGGCGTGGACGTCATGCCGGTCGCGAGCCTCGACCCCTGGTCGCTCGCGCGCTACCCGAAGGTGCTCGCGACGGTCGGCGCCCTGCGCATGCTCGAGGAGAGGCTGGCATGAGCGGCTATTCCAGGGATCGCCTCGCGGGAGTCGTGCTCGCGCCGCACGTCTCGGAAAAGAGCGCGCGCATCGGCATGGAAGGGAACCAGTACGTGTTCCGCGTCCGCACCGACGCGACCAAGCCCGAGATCCGTGCCGCGGTCGAGCACCTGTTCGAGGTCAAGGTGGACAAGGTGCGCGTCGTGAACCAGGCCGGCAAGGCCAAGCGTTTCGGGCGCACGCCGGGCCGCCGCCAGGACTGGAAGAAGGCCTACGTGAGGCTGGCCGCGGGCCAGCAGATCGAGCTCGGCGGCGCGGAACGCGCCTGAGTCCCGATACCTCTATTTGAGACTGAACCATGCCACTCAAGAAACTGAAGCCGACGTCGCCGGGAACGCGCTTCCAGCTGCGCCCCGACCGCTCGCACCTCTACAAGGGCGAGCCGGTGCGCGCGCTGGTGGCCGGCCACAAGGCGACCGGCGGGCGCAACAATTCGGGCCGGCTGACGACGCGCCACAAGGGCGCCGGCCACAAGCACAACTACCGGATGATCGACTTCCGCCGCGACAAGGACGGCATCGTCGCGAAGGTCGAGCGCCTCGAGTACGACCCCAACCGCTCGGCGTTCATCGCGCTCCTGCTGTACCGGGACGGCGAGCGCCGCTACGTGCTGGCGCCGAAGGGCGTGGCCGCGGGCGACGAGCTGCAGTCGGGAGCCGACTCGCCGATCCGCTCCGGCAACGCGATGCCGCTCAGGCACATCCCGGTGGGCTCGCAGGTGCACAACATCGAGCTCAAGCCCGGCAAGGGCGGCCAGCTCGCGCGCGCCGCGGGCAACGCCGCGCAATACACCGGCCGCGAGGGCGGCACCGCGATCCTGCGCCTGAAGTCGGGCGAGTTGCGCAAGGTCAGCATCGACTGCCGCGCCACGGTCGGCGAGATCGGCAACGACGAGCACAACCTGCGCGTGTTCGGCAAGGCGGGCGCCAGGCGCTGGCGCGGCATCCGCCCGACCGTACGCGGCGTGGCGATGAACCCGGTGGACCACCCGCACGGCGGCGGCGAGGGCCGCTCCGGCCAGGGCAATCCGCACCCCGTGTCGCCCTGGGGCTGGCACACCAAGGGCAAGAAGACGCGCAAGAACAAGCGCACCGACGCATTCATCCTGCGCCGGCGCAAGTAAGGAGCGAGCGAACACATGTCACGTTCACTGCGCAAGGGCCCGTTCGTGGACCTGCACCTGGCGAAGAAGGTGCAGGCGGCCCGCGAGAAGAACGACCGGCGCCCGATCAAGACCTGGTCGCGCCGCTCGATGATCCTGCCCGACATGGTCGGGCTGACGATCGCCGTGCACAACGGCCGGCAGCACGTGCCCGTGCTCGTCACCGAGAACATGGTCGGCCACAAGCTCGGCGAGTTCGCGCCCACGCGCATCTTCAAGAGCCACTCGTCGGCCAAGAAGGTCGAGACCGAGGCGGCCCCGGAGTAAGCGATGCAGGTATCAGCCACATTGCGCTACGCGCGCATCTCCCCGCAGAAGTGCCGCCTGGTGGCGGACCTCGTGCGCGGGCAGCCGGTCGGCAAGGCGCTCGCGACGCTCAACTTCACGCCCAGGAAGGGCGCGAAGCTGGTGCGCAAGGTGCTCGAGTCCGCGATCGCGAACGCCGAGCACAACCACGAGGCCGACATCGACATGCTTTCGGTCGCGCGCATAGAGGTCGACGCCGCGCCGGTCGGCAAGCGCTTCCATGCGCGCGCCAAGGGGCGGGGCAACCGCATCATCAAGCGCAACAGCCACATCCGCGTGATCGTGGCCGACAAGGCGCGGTAAGGGGACGGGAGAGCACATGGGCCAGAAGGTCAATCCGATCGGCATCCGGCTCGGCATCACGCGCGACTGGGCGTCGCGCTGGTACGCCGACACCAAGAGCTTCCCGTCGCACATCCTCTCCGACTGGAGGGTGCGCGAGTTCCTGCGCAAGAAGCTCGCCGAGGCGTCGGTCAGCAGGATCCACATCGAGCGAGCCGCGCGCAAGGCCAACATCACGATCCACACCGCCCGCCCCGGCATCGTGATCGGCAGGAAGGGCGAGGACATCGAGAAGCTCAGGGTCGAAGTCGCGAAGCTCATGAAGATGGCGGTCGCGGACGTCAGGCTCAATATCGCGGAGATCAGGAAGCCGGAACTCGACGCGACGCTGGTCGCCGAGAGCATCGCGCAGCAGATCGAGAAGCGCGTGATGTTCCGCCGCGCGATGAAGCGCGCCGTGACCAACACGATGAGGAGCGGCGCGCTCGGCGTGAAGGTGCGCATCGCGGGGCGCCTCAATGGCGCCGAGATCTCGCGCTCCGAGTGGACGCGCGAGGGCCGCATCCCGCTGCACACGTTCCGCGCCGACATCGACTACGGCACCGCCGAGGCGCGCACCACCTACGGCGTCATCGGTGTCAAGGTCTGGGTGTTCAAGGGCGAGGTGTTCGGCAAGGAGGAACAGGAGGCCGAGGCCGCCGAGGCCGCCGCGGTCGCCGAGGCTGCCGCCGGGAAGGCTGCCGCCGGGAAGGCTGCCGCCGAGAAGGCTGCCGCCGAGAAGCCCGTCGCCGACAAGGCCGACAGGCCGCAGGAGCAGCCGGCATGATGCAGCCCAAGCGGACCAAGTACCGCAAGCAGTTCAAGGGCAACCTGTCCGGCAGCTCGCACCGCGGCAGCTCGGTCGCCTTCGGCGACTACGGGCTCAAGGCCGTGGACCGCGCGCGCATGACCGCGCGCGAGATCGAGGCGGCGCGGCGCGCGATGACGCGCTACGTCAAGCGCGGCGGCCAGATCTGGATCCGCGTGTTTCCGGACGTGCCGATCACGCAGAAGCCGCTCGAGGTGCGCATGGGCAGCGGCAAGGGCAACGTGGAGTACTGGGTCGCCAAGGTGACCCCGGGCAAGGTGCTGTTCGAGATCGAGGGCGTGCCGGAAGAGACGGCGCGCGAGGCCTTCCGACTGGCGGCGGCCAAGCTCTCGGTCGCGACCAGCTTCGTCAGGCGACAGGTGCGTTGATGGGCGGCACGATCAAGGAAATCCGCAAGAAGGACGTCGCGGCGCTGCGCGACGAGCTCGTCGCATTGCGCAAGGAGCAGTTCAACCTGCGTATGGCGGCGGCCTCCGGCCAGCCGGCGCGGCCGGACCAGCACGGCAAGGTCCGCCGCAACATCGCGCGTGTCAAGACCGTGCTGCACGAACGCAGGAGCGCGAAATGAGCGAGGGCGCAAAGGAACTGACCGGCACCGTGGTCAGCAACAAGATGAACAAGACGATCTCTGTCGCGGTCGAGCGGCTCGTCAAGCACCCGACGTACGGCAAGTACGTACGGCGCACGACAAAGCTCCTGGCCCACGACGAGAACAACGAGTGCCGCGCAGGCGACACGGTGGCGATCGCCGAGTGCCGCCCGCTCTCGCGGCACAAGGCCTGGAAGCTGGTGCGCGTGATCGAGCGCGCGCCGGCGGAATGAGCGCGGGGAGGGCAGGGACATGATCCAGCTCAGGACCCGGCTGCAGGCGGCCGACAACTCGGGCGCCCGCGAGCTCATGTGCATCAAGGTGATGGGCGGCACTCGCCGCCGCTACGCCAACGTGGGCGACGTGATCAAGGTCAGCATCAAGGACGCGATCCCGCGCGGCAAGGTCAAGAAGGGCGAGGTGTACGACGCGGTCGTCGTGCGCACGCGCCGCGGCGTGCGCCGCGGCGACGGCTCGCTGATCCGGTTCGACGGCAACGCGGCGGTACTCCTGACGCCGAAGCTCGAGCCGATCGGCACCCGCATCTTCGGGCCCGTGACGCGCGAACTCCGCAACGTCGCGTTCATGAAGATCATTTCGCTGGCGCCGGAGGTCCTGTGAGGAAGATCCGCAAGGGCGACACCGTCGTGGTGACGGCGGGCAGGGACAAGGGCAGGACCGGCACCGTGGTCGCGGTACAGGCCGACGGCCGGGTGCTGGTCGAGAACGTCAACATGGTGAAGAAGCACCAGAAGCCGAACCCGGCGCGCGGCGTGCAGAGCGGAATCGTGCAGAAAGAGGCGCCGCTCGCCGCATCGAACGTGGCGCTGCTGAACCCGGCGACGAAGAAGGCCGACCGCGTCGGCGTGAAGACGCTGACGGACGGGCGCAAGGTGCGCGTGTTCAAGTCGAATGGCGAGATCGTGGACGCGTGAGCATGGAGACCGCACGAATGGCCGCAACAGCCAGGCTGCAAAAGCACTATCGCGAGGTCCTGAGGCCGAAGCTCCGCTCGGAGCTCGGGCTTTCGAGCGACATGCAGGTACCGCGCATCGAGAAGATCACCGTGAACATGGGCGTCGGCGAAGCCGTCGCCGACAAGAAGGTCATGGACGCAGCGACCGGCGATCTCGCGAAGATCACCGGCCAGAAGCCGTCCGTGCGCAAGTCGAAGAAGTCGGTTGCGACCTTCAAGATCCGCGAGGGCCTCGCGGTCGGCTGCATGGTGACGCTGCGCGGCGCGCGCATGTACGAGTTTCTCGACCGCCTGATCAACGTCGCGATGCCCCGGATCCGGGACTTCCGTGGTGTCAACCCGCGCTCGTTCGACGGCCAGGGCAACTACAGCTTCGGCGTGAAGGAACAGATCATCTTCCCCGAGATCGCCTACGACCAGATCGACCAGCTGCGCGGCATGGACATCACGATCACCACCACCGCGGGCGACG
>JBQTKF010000011.1:0-26993 GCA_052386355.1 Gammaproteobacteria bacterium | reverse complement strand
ACCTGCTCGGCATGTACGCGTTCGGACTCGAGGAGATGCAGAACTACACGCGCGCCGAGGACGTCGGCCGCCATGCGCTCGCGCTCAACCCGCGCGATCCCTGGGCCGTGCACGGCGTCGAGCACGTGTTCGAGATGCAGGGCCGCGTGCACGACGGCGTCGAGTGGCTGCAGTCGACCGCGGCGGACTGGCAGGAGAGCGCGCTCTCGTTCCACCACTGGTGGCACCTGGCGCTGAACTGCCTCGTACTCGGCGAGGCGAAGGCGGCGCTCGAGGTCTACGACCGGCTGATTCACCCGAAGGCGACCGCGGTCGCGCTTGAACTGGTGGACGCCTCGCAGCTGCTGTGGCGCATGCGGCTTCGCGGCTGCGACGTGGGCAACCGCTGGGCCGAGCTCGCCGACTGCTGGATGGGCCCGAATGAATCCGGATTCTATGTCTTCAACGACGCGCACGCGCTGATGGCCTACGCCTCTGCGGGCCGCAAGGACGAGGTCGCAGACATGATGAAGACGCTGGAGGCACGCGCCGCGCAGGCCGATTCCAATGGCCGTCATACGCGCGACGTGGGCCTGCCGCTCGCGCAGGCGATCGTCGCGATGGTCGAGGGCCGCCCGGCGAAGGCCGCGGCGCTTCTGTTGCCGATCCGCAGCCGGGCGAACGTCATCGGCGGCAGCCACGCGCAGCGCGACCTGATCCAGCTTACCTGCATCGAGGCCGCGCTCGCCGCGGGCCAGGGCAAGCTCGCCCGTGCGCTCGCCTCCGAACGCACCGAGGCGAAGCCGGCGAGCCCCTTCAACTGGCAGCTCGCGGCGCGCGCACTCGAGATCGAGGGCGATGCCGATGCGGCCCGGGCCGCGCGCGAGCACGCCGAAGTACGCCGTCGCGCGCAACTGCGCCGTAGCGCTGCCTGACATGTTTCGCGTCGAAGATTCGCAGTTTTCAGTTCAATCCAAAGGAGAGTCGAGATGATCGGGAAGTTTCCCTATGGGGGCCTGCCGGTGTCGCTGCTGCTCGTGGCGGCCGCCATCATGCAGGGTGCTGCCATCCGCGCGTTCGCGGACGAGGGCGTCAAGGCGGAAGTGGTCGCAGGTGTCGAACCCGAGCAGCGCGACTGCCGGGCGGTCGAGCGCCTGGGCGGCAAGGTCAAGATCCGCAAGGCGGAGTGCCGCGGACGGCCGTGACATAAGTCGGGGCGCCATCGAGGAACGGGGCCGCCGGCCGCGGACCGGACTGTGACCGGTGCCGCGGCCCGATCCGGCGCTTCATGGAATCATGAGCGCCTGGAGGCCCCCGATGTACACCAAGCTTGCAGACCACGACGCGCCGACCGCCCTTCTGCTCGCGGCAGCCGCGATCGTGCAGGTTCTCGCCGTCAGCGTCTTCGCCTGAGTAACATGGCCGCCCATGGCGGGCGGCACCCAGGCCCTCGAGTTGATCCATATCCTTTCGAGCACGCTGCTGTTCGGCACCGGGCTCGGCAGCACCTTCGCCCTATGGCGCGCGCACCGGACGAATGATGCGCGCGTGATCGCGGCCGTCGCGAAGGGCGTCGTACTTGCTGACTGGGTTTTCACGACACCGGCGGTCATCATCCAGCCCGCGACGGGCGCTGCGCTCGTGATGCTCCTGGGGTACCCGTGGACCACGGCCTGGCTGGTGGCGGCGCTCATTCTCTATGCGCTGGTCGGCGCCTGCTGGATCCCGGTGGTCTGGCTGCAGATGCGCATGCGCGACCTTGCGCAGCGGGCGGCCGATACCGGCGCACCGCTGCCGTCGCAGTACCACCGCTGCTACCGCGCCTGGTTCGCGCTCGGTTGGCCCGCCTTCGCGGGCGTGCTCGCCATCTTCTGGCTGATGGTCTTCAAGCCCACCTAAGAGGAGTCTGACACCAATTCGGGGTCAGAAAATTCTTCAGGCCGGGCAGGGCGCGTCCCCGTCCGCCCATTCGCGGAAGCGCGCGACGAACTCGGCATGCGGAACCGGCACGGGCGCGCGCCCGGCGCCTGGATTCCAGCCCCAGAGCACGAGCTTGTCTTCGGTGACGTGCTTGACCAGATCGTCGAGGTCGCGATCGCCGTTCCGGTTCTCGTCCTGGATCATTTCGCAGAGCTCGCGCGTATTGAGCCCGAACCAGGCCATCTTCTGCTCCGGCGGCGGCAATCCCCAGTGCGGCGCACCGGGAGGTGCATGCGGCCCGAAGCTGTCCGGCGGATTGTCCTCGCCATGACATGTCGAACATGGCAGTCCCGGAGCCCCATGGCCTTCCGGCCCGCGCAACACGCCCATCGGATGCACCCAGCCGGCGCCCGGCGCGTCGCCCGGGATGTGGCAGTTCGCGCAACGCGGATGCTGGAACACGATCTCGACCGTCGCGAACGCGGCGGTCGCCCGCTCGCGTTCCTCCGGCGTCGGCCCGCAGGCGGCCAGGATCGCCAGCGACGCGAATGCGACGAAGGCACGATGCATGGCCGACTCCTTCACGCGCCAAGCCGCAGCGGCAGCTCGCGCAGCCGCTGGCCGGTGAGCGCGAACACGGCATTGGCGACGGCAGGTGCGACGGGCGGCACGCCCGGCTCGCCGACGCCTCCCGGCCGCTCCGTGCTGGGGACGATGTGCACCTCGACCGTTGGCATTTCGTCGAGACGCAGCACACGGAAGTCGTGGAAATTCGACTGCTGCGGCCGGCCCTCGCGCAGGTCGAGCCGGCTATAGAGCGCGGCGCCGAGGCCGAAGGCGATGCCGGACTCGACCTGGGCGGTGACGCCCGCCGGATTGATCGCGATGCCGCAGTCGATCGCGCAGACGACGCGGTGCACGCGGATACGATCGCCCTCCACCGAGATTTCGGCCACCTGCGCCAGCCAGCTGCCGAAGGACTCGTGCACTGCAATGCCGCGCGCGCGCCCGGACGGCAGCTTCGAGTCCCAGCCCGACTTCTCGGCGGCGAGATTCAGTACGCCGAGGTGACGCGGGTGATGGGTAAGCAGCGCGCGGCGGTACGCGACCGGATCACGGCCCGCGGCAGCGGCGAGCTCGTCGATCATGGACTCCATTGCGAACGCCGTGTGGCTGTGCCCGACTGAACGCCACCACAGCACGGGAATGCCGGTGCGCGGCGAATGCAGGTCCACGCGGTAATCGCGCAGGTTCTTGAGGTACGGCGAGTCGGCGACGCCTTCGACCGAGGTCGCGTCCACGCCATCCTTGACCATCATCGGCTCGAATGGCGTACCGGTCAGAATGGACTGGCCGACCATCGCGTGAGCCCAGGCCGTCGGCATCCCGTCCGTGCCGACGCCGACGCGCAGCCGGTGCAGATACGCGGGCCGGTAATAGCCGCCACGGACCTCGTCCTCGCGGGTCCACACGGTCTTGACCGGGTGGCCGGCAGCCTTGGCCACGTGCACGGCTTCGTTGACGAAGTCCGAGACGGGCGTCGCGCGCCGTCCGAAACCGCCGCCAAGGAAGGTCGTGTGGATCTCGACCTGTTCCGGCTTGAGCCCGGTGATGCCGGCCGCGACCTGCTGGTCCACCGTCTGGAACTGCGTGCCGGTCCAGATCTCGCACCTGTCCTTGCCGATCTTCACCGCGCAATTGAGCGGCTCCATCGGCGCGTGAGCGAGATAGGGCACGGTGTACTCCGCTTCGAGCACCCTGGCAGCGCGCGCGAGTGCCCCCGTGACGTTGCCGCGCCTCGCGGCGACGGCACCCGGCTTCGCGGCCAGCGCCCGGAACTCGACCAGCAGCCGGTCGCTATCGATCGCGGCATTCGGGCCCGTATCCCATTCGATGCCGAGCGCATCGCGCCCGAGTTTCGCGGCCCAGAAATGGTCCGCGATCACGGCGATGCCGCTCGGGACCTGCACGACAATGCGCACGCCGGGCACCGCCTTCGCGGCCGCGGCGTCGAAGGACTTCACCTGCCCGCCGAAGGTCGGCGAGCGCGCGACCACCGCCGTCAGCAGACCGTCGAACTGGACGTCGATGCCGAACTGCGCGCGCCCGGTCGTCTTCTCCGGCGTGTCGAGCCGGCGCGTCGCCTTGCCGATGAGCTTCCAGTCCTTCGGGTCCTTGAGGCGCACGCTGGCGGGCGGCTTGAGCTTCGCCGCCGCGTCCGCGAGTTCGCCGTAGCGCGCATGCTGGCTGCCGCAGGCCACGACGCCCTTCTCGGCGCGGCAGACGGAAGCATCGACACCGAAGCGTTGTGCCGCCGCCGCGATCAGGAGCGTGCGCGCCAGTGCGCCCGCCTGGCGGTAGCGGTCGAATTCGGACCAGGTGCTGGTCGAACCGCCCGTCATCTGCATGCCGAATGCGGTGTGCGCGTAGGCCGGGGCGGCCGGCGCGTGTTCGACCCGGATCCTGGACAGGTCCACCTCCAGTTCCTCGGCGATCAGCATGGGCAGGGCGGTCCAGATTCCCTGGCCCATTTCGGAATGTGCGATCAGCACGGTGACCGAGTCGTCCGCGCCGATGCGCAGGAAGGCGTTGGGCGCCGGCAACGGCGCCGCCGCGGGCTGCGCCTGCGCGAGTCGCCAGGCTCTCGGCACCAGGAAGGCGATGACGAGACCGCCGCCCATGAGGGCGCCAGCCTTCAGGATGTCGCGACGGGAGAGGGCGAGATCGATCATGCGGCACCTCCCTCGCCCGCGAGCTCGGCGGCCCGGTGGACGGCGGCGCGGATGCGTTGGTAGGTACCGCAGCGGCAGAGGTTCCCCGCGAGCGCGGCGTCGACGTCGGCATCGGAGGGCTTTGGTTGCACCGCGATCAGCGCCGCGGCCGACATGATCTGGCCCGACTGGCAGTAACCGCACTGCACGACGTCGAGCTCGCTCCAGGCGCGTTGCACCGGATGATCGCCGTCCGCGGAAAGGCCCTCGATCGTCGTGATCTCGCGGCCCTGGACCGAGCCCGCCGTCGCGACGCAGGCCCGGCGCGGCGAGCCGTCCACGTGCACCGTGCAGGCGCCGCATTGCGCAATGCCGCAGCCGTACTTCGTGCCGGTCAGGTTCAGGATGTCCCGCAGCACCCACAGCAGGGGCATGTCGGCGGGCACGTCGACCTCCCTCGCGGTGCCGTTGACGATGAGCTTCATGGTGCACCTCGCGGAAACGGGATTGCAGCGAGTCTACGTCGTGGAAAAAGGGGACGCACCGCTATTTCCACAAGCACGAAAAAAGGGTGCGTCCCCGATTCGACTCTCAAGCCCTGAGTTTCTGAAGCGCGGAGCGCGCGGACGCGAAGCGCTTCGCCAGCACGTGCAACAGTTCGCGCGCCGCCGCGAGGTCGCCGCGCCTCGCGGTCGCCTCCATCTGGGCCGCGCCGGCTTCCAGCCTGCCCGCGCCGAGGTTGGCGGCCACACCCACGATCGTGTGCGCCGAGCGCATGAGCAGCTCCTGGTTGCCAGTTTCGATCGCCGCCTGCGCGTCCTTCAGACACTGGCCGACGCTCGCGATGAATGTCTCCACCAGCCCGCGCGCGAGCGCCGAGTCGCCCATCGTGACCTCGCGGAAGCGCGCGAGCGAGACCTCCGGCTTGTCGGCCTGGGTGTGCTCGACGGATGCCGGGCGCACGACGTGCCGCCCGGTGCGCGTGCCCACCGGCGGCGCGTATTTGTCGATCATCGCGTCGAGCCGTGCGCGCTCGAGCGGTTTCGCGATCACGTCGTCCATGCCGGCCGCCCGGCATTCCGCAACCTGCTCCGCCATCGCGTTCGCCGTGAGCCCGACGATCGGCACGCGTCGCCCGGCGGCGCGGATACGCCGCGTCGCCTCGAGCCCGTCCATGACCGGCATCTGCACGTCCATCAGCACGAGGTCCACGCGCTCCTGGCCGAGCTTCGCGATCGCTTCGGCGCCGTCGGCCGCGGTGACGACGTCGCAGCCCGCGCGTTCGAGGAAGATCTGCGCCACACGCTGGTTGGTCGGGTTGTCCTCGACCAGCAGCACGGTTCGTCCGCGCCGGTGGTGCTCCTCGACGATCAGGTCGCGCGTCACGATTGCGCGCAGACGTTGCGTGTATTCCTGGCCCTGATGTGCGAGCACGCGCTCGAGCGTCGCGAGGAGTTCCTTCCTGCGCATCGGTTTCATCAGGTGCCCGGCGAATCCGAGGTTGCGAAGTTCCTTGCGGTTCGAGCGGTCGTCTATCGAGCTGTAGAGCACGAGCCGCGAGTCCGCGATTGCGGGCATCGCCCGGATGCGCCGCGCGAACTCGAGGCCGTCGATGCCGGGCATGCGGTGGTCGGTCAGCACGGCCTGGTAGGCCGCGCCGGACTCCGCCGCTCGCTCCAGGACCGAGAGCGCCTCGATCGCCGAAGCCGCAGATTCCACTTCGTAGTCGGCGCCCTTCAGGATTTCCGCGATCACGCGCCGGTTGGTCTCGTTGTCGTCCACCACGAGCAGCCGGCGGCCCTCGGCAGCCGCGGGCCGCGGAGCCGCGGCCTCGGCCGCGCGAGCCGCCGCCGGCAGGCGCGCCGTGAACCAGAACGTGGAGCCGCGTCCGGGCTCGCTCTCCGCACCGACCTCGCCGCCCATGAGTGCGGCCAGGCGCTTGACGATCGAGAGCCCGAGACCGGTGCCGCCGTACTGGCGCGCGGTGGAAGCGTCCGCCTGCGTGAATGGCTGAAACAGGCGCGCGAGCACCTCCGGCGCGAGGCCGATGCCGGTGTCGCGCACCTCGAACCTCAGCTGGTCGGAGCCGGTTCCCTTGACGCTCACGACGACCTCCCCGGCCCGGGTGAACTTGATCGCATTCGACACCAGGTTCGAAAGCGCCTGCCGGAGGCGGCCGGGGTCGCCCAGCACGCGCGCCGGCAGCGCCGGATCGAGGTCCACGACCAGCTCGAGTTCCTTGGCGGCCGCCGCCGTGGCCTGCGTGGTTGCGACCTCCTCGACGTGCGCGGCGAGGTCCATCTCGATGCGCTCGAGTTCGAGCCGGCCGGCTTCGATCTTGGAGTAGTCGAGCAGGTCGTTGATCACGACGAGGAGCGCATCGGCGCTCGCGCGGATGAGTTCCACGTACTCGCGCTGCCGCCGGTCGAGTTCGCTGTCCTCGAGCAGCTGCACCATGCCAATCACGCCGTTCATGGGCGTGCGGATCTCGTGGCTCACGTTCGACAGGAACTCGCTGCGCGCCTTGCCCGCCGCCTCGGCCTCCTGCCGCGCCCGGTCGAGCGCGGTGCGCAGTTTCGCCAGTTCCCGCTCGAGTTCCGCGATGCGGTTGGCGCCGGAGTCACTCACTTTCGGTGTATTCTCCGCAGCGGAAAAGCATGCATGACCGCAGAGTCTAGCGCACCGCAGCGCCTGCTGATCGTCGAGGACGATCCGCACATGGCCTACCTGCTCGGCTACCTGGCCGAGAAGGAGCGCTTCACCGTCGAAACGATTGCGGACGGGCGCCAGGCGCTGGCGCGCATCGAAGCAGGACCGCCCGCTGACCTCGTGCTGCTCGACGTGATGCTGCCGTACACCGACGGCTTCGAGCTGCTGGACAAGCTGCGCGCCAATGCGAAATGGAAGCAGGTCCCGGTGATCATCCTGACCTCGCGCACCCGCGAGCACGATGCGGTACGCGCGCTTTCCATGGGCGCGGACGACTACCTGACGAAACCCTTCAGCCCGCCGGAACTGGTCGCCCGCATCCGCCGGCGGCTGAAACCGGCCGCGCCGGCGAACAAGGGCGGGAAGTGAACCGGCGCATTGGCGGGCGATGGTCGCCGGCGCTGCCGGCAATTGCCGCGACGGCCTTGCTGGCCGCGCCCGCGTTCGCCTGCGACGACGCCCTGCGCGCGGAGGTCGCGGCACGGCCCTCGAACAGCGACGCGCGCTACGATCTCGCGCGCAGCTGTTCCCGCGCCGGGCGCCCCGCGGAGGCGCTCGCGGAGTACGAGGCCCTGCTTTCGGCCGCGCCCGGGAACCCGGACTGGCTGCTCGGCAAGGGCCAGTCACTCACGGCGCTCGGCCGCCCGCGCGAGGCGCTCGCGCCGCTCGGACGCGCGCGCGCGGTTTCGCCACGGTACGAGGACGTCTGGCGCGCGAACATCGCGGCGCTCGAGGCCGCGGGCGAACTCGACGACGCCAAAGCGCTGGCCGGGGAGGCGGCCCGCGCATTCCCGGAAGCGGCGTGGCCGGGCGAGAAGCAGGCGGCGATCGCGCGCGTGCGCCTGGTCGAGCGCGGCACGCGCGTTTCGTTCAGCCTGGCTCGCGAGGAGCTCTCCGGCGGCCGCCCGTCCTGGCAATCGGCGTCGCTGCTCTTCGACCACCCGCTCACCGGCACCCGGCGGCTGCTCGCGGGCGCGCATGTCGAGGAGCGCTTCGACACGCAGGACGAGCAGTTCACGATCGCGCTCGTCGACCGTATCGGCAGGAACTGGTCCTGGGGCGTGACGGCGGATCTCGCCCCGGATGGCGAGATCCTGCCGGAGTGGAACCTCGTGGCCGAGGTCGGCCGGCTGCTGCCGGGCGACCGCAGCATCGGCCTGCGTGCGCGGCATGCGAGCTACGAGTCGGTGGACGTGGACTCGCTGGCGGCGACCTTCGAGCAGTACCTCGAGCTGCTGCGCGTGGCGTACTCGCTCACGGCCTCGCGGCCGAGCGGCCTGTCGGCGCGCCTCGGCCATTCGCTGCGCGTCGCCCACGATTACGGCGAGGGCAGCCATGCGACGCTGGCGCTCGGTTACGGCGAGGAAGCCGAAACCATCGCGCCGGGCGTGGTGCAGGTGACGCGCAACAAGAGCGTGTCGCTCAACGGCGTGCACTGGCGCTCGCCGGCGTGGGGTTTCGCCTGGGAGGCCGGCTGGTACGAACAGGGCGATCTCTACGATCGCGTGCGGGTCCGCCTTGGACTCGAACACCGGTTCTGAGCTGATCGTCTTCGTGGCCGGGCGCAGCGCGGAAGCCGCTGCGCTCGGCTCCGCGGCACTGCTCCTGATCGCGCTCGCCGTGCGCCAGTACCTGCGGCGGGTCGAGCGGCTGCGGGCTGCGATCGCCGCCGCCTGGCGGCCGCTCCTGACCCGCATCGCGATCGAGGAGGGCGCGGCGCCCGCGCTGCCGCGGCATCGGCCGCGCCACCTGCCCTACCTGATGGAGGAGTGGAACGCGCTGCACGACGCGGTGCGCGGCGAGGCCGCGGAGCGATTGAATGCCGCGGCGCTCGAACTCGGCTTCGACGTGGCCGCGCGGCGCATGCTGTCCGCGCGCCAGGTCGGGCGGCGCATCCTCGCGATCCGCACGCTCGGGCACCTGCGCGACCCCTCGTCGTGGAAGCCGCTGCAGGAGCAGCTGGCCTCGACCAACTCGCTGGTCGCGTTCTACGCCGCGGCTGCGCTGGTGCAGATCGACGCGCAGCGCGCGATGCCCGGCATCATGCTGCAGCTCACCGAGCGCGAGAGCTGGCCGGGCGAGGCGATGGCGCGGTTGCTGGTCGACGCCGGCGCCGACGTCGCGCGCGAGCCGATCCGCTCGATGATGCTGTCGCTGCCGCCCGCGAAAGTGCCACCGCTTCTGCCGTGGCTGGTGCACGTGGATGCCGTGCTCGGCAGCGAGGTCGCGATCGAGCTCCTGCGCCGGCATCCGGACCAAGAGGACATCGTGGCGGCGGCGCTGGTCGCGGCCATGGATCCCGCCGTACTGCCGGAGCTCGCCCGTTTCGCGGAGTCCGCGAATGCGGAGGTACGCAAGAACCTCGCGGTCGCCTACGGCCACCTGGGTGGCCTTGACGAGATCCCGACGCTTGCGAATCTCCTGTGCGACCCGGTGTGGTGGGTGCGCTATCGCGCGGGGCAGGCGCTCCTGCGGCTGAAGGGCATGAGCGCCGAGCGGCTGGCGCGCGTGCGTGCGGAACTCGCCGATCCCTACGCGCTCGACATGCTGCGGCACGTGCAGGCGGAGGAGAGCGGGTGACGCTCCGCGCTTTCCTCGAGGCGGTGCAGTGGGGTTTCCTCGGCTACTTCATCCTGCTGAACCTGATCTACCTCGGCCTCGCGTTCATCGCGCTGTTCGGCCTGCGCCGCTACATGGGCGGCATCAGCGCCGCCGAGCGCGTGTACTCGCACCTGCAGATGCCGGTGTCCCTGGTGGTGCCCGCCTACAACGAGGCGGCCACGATCGCGACCTCGGTGCGCGCGCTCCTGCAGCTGCGCTACCAGCATTTCGAGGTCATCATCGTCAACGACGGCTCGAAGGACGAGACGCTCGAGGTGCTGAAGCGCGAGTTCGACCTGCGGCCGTTCCCGGAAGCCTACCGCGTGCAGATCAGGACGCAGCCGGTGCGCGGCGTCTATCGCTCGCTCAAGCACCCGAACCTGCGCGTGGTGGACAAGGAGAACGGCGGCGGCAAGGCGGATGCGACCAATGCCGGCATCAACGCCGCGCGCCACCCAATCTTCTACTGCGGCGATGCCGACTCGATCCTCGACCCGGCGAGCCTCGAGCACGTAGTGCGGCCCTTCCTCGAGGACCCGCGCACGGTCGCCTGCGGCGGCACGGTGCGCATCATCAACGGCTGCAAGGTGCGCGGCGGCGTGCTCGAGCAGGTCGGCCTGCCGAAGAACCCGCTCGCGCTGGTACAGGTGGTGGAGTACCTGCGCGCGTTCCTCGGCGGGCGGCTCGGCTGGAGCGCGATCAACGGCATGCTGATCGTCTCGGGCGCCTTCGGCGTGTTCCATCGCGATACCGTGGTCGCGGCCGGCGGCTTCCGCGCCGACGTGATCGGCGAGGACATGGAGATGACGGTGCGGCTGCACCGCACGCTGTCGGCGCGCGGGCAGCGCTATCGGGTGGCCTTCATCCCCGACCCGGTGTGCTGGACCGACGCGCCGGAGGACCTCGGCACGCTCGCGAAGCAGCGCAAGCGCTGGCAGCGCGGGCTCGCCGAGAGCCTGTGGACCAACCGCAAGCTCTGCTTCGCGCGCGGCAGCGGGGCAGCCGGCTGGCTGGCGTACCCGTTCTTCGTGCTGTTCGAGCTGCTGAGCCCGCTGATCGAGGTGGGCGGCCTGCTGGTGATGGGCGCCGCGTTCGCGCTCGGCATGATGACGGGCGCGGGCTTCCTCGCGTTCCTGACCGCCGCGCTCGCGCTCGGGCTCATGCTCTCGACGACGGCGCTGCTGCTCGAGGAACTCTCGTTCCACACCTACCCGAAGGCGCGGCACGTGCTGGTGCTGTTCGTGGTCGCCATCTTCGAGAACATCGGCTACCGCCAGCTGATGGCGATCTGGCGCCTGCAGGCCCTGTACGGCTGGCTGCGCGGCTCCAAGATCCACTGGGGCGTCATGAAGCGCCGCGCCGACTGGCAAGCTTAAATAGGGACAGGTACACATTTTCGCGATTTGACCGGCTGAGCCCCGGGGGCGGCGAGCTACCCTTGCGCCCGCGGCCGCCCGCGTGCCTGCGGCCGCAGCGCGCGGCCACTGTTTGCTTCCAGCGTTTCGATGAATGTCGCAGAGCCGCACGGCATGCACTGGCGCGTGCGGTTGCGGAGTTCCGCGATGCGCCCGGGGCTGTCGCCGGCCGCAAGCCATCGCGACCAGTCGCCGATCGCGTCGAACTGACGCTGCCAAGAGGCGCTCGCGCTCAGCACCGGGTCTTCACGCAGGCCACAGTGCGCACGCGCGCTGGACCATGGGTAGCCCTCGGCGCGCCCGGCCAGCCCCGCCTTGACCGGGTTGCGCTCGACGTAGCGAATCGCCGCCCAGACATACGGTTCGTCGAGCGGGCAGGAGAAGTACCGGCCCTGCCAAACGTGCCCCTGCCAGACACGGTGATGATTGAGGTTTTGCGCATAGCGCCGGTGCAACTGCCCGATCGCCCTTTGCAGGGAGTCGGGGCGCCCCGGCACGGCGACCAGGTGCACGTGGTTGGGCATCAGACAGTAGGCAAGCACCTCAAGCCGGTGCCGCGCGGAGTACTGGCACAGCCACTTGAGGTAGGTGTGATAGTCCACCTCGGCGAAGAAGACCTGGCCACGCCGGTTGCCGCGCTGGGTCAAGTGGTGGGGAACGCCCGGTAGCACGAATCGTGCAGTTCGCGGCATCCAGGCAGGGTAGCGGCACCCCAAGCGGCCGTTCGCCTGCAATCCTGGCGGGAATACCGCAAAAGAGGCGCGTGGAGCAAGAGAGCGAAAATGTGTACCTGTCCCCATTTAATGCAACCATTTGCATAGCTGGACGCACTACCGGGCATGAGCAGCCCCGACACCGAGGCCTCCGACCGCGACCTGGTCGCGCGCTTCCTCGCCAGCCGCGACGAGGCGACGTTTCGCGAGCTGTACCGCCGCCACGCGCCATTGATGTACCGCGTCGCCGCGCGCCAGACCGCGGGCTCGGCGACCCGGGCAGACGACGTCGTGCAGGAAGCCTGGTTGCGCGGCATCACCCGGCTCGCCGAGTTCCGCTTCGAGTCGAAACTCAGCACCTGGCTCCTGGCGATCGCGCTCAACATCGTGCGCGAGATGCAGCGCCCGCGCGCCGAAGTCATCCCCTTCGAGTCCCTGGCCGAGGAACTGCATACCGACCCTGAGCCGCAGATCCTTGCCGAGGACGAACTGGCGCCGGTCCTGCGCGAACTCCCGGCCGGCTATCGCGCGGTGCTGATCCTGCACGACCTCGAAGGATTCACCCACACCGAGATCGGCGCCGCACTCGGAATCGCGACCGGCACCGCCAAGAGCCAGTTGTCGCGGGCACGCGCCTCGGCGCGCGCGCTGATCGAGGCCGCCGCCGGCGGCCGCCAGCGGAGGAATTCGTGATGACGACGGAACCGATCGACCTCTCGCCGCCCGGCGATCTCGAGGACCGGGTCGTCGCACGGCTGTACCAGGCCAGGCTGATCCAACCCTTTGCCAAGGAGAAGGACATGACTTCGATTCATCTGCGTTGGGGACTGGCCGCGACCGTGCTGCTGGCGGCCGGCATCTGGGCGGGCACGCTGGTACCGAAGGCCGCGGAGCCCGCGGCGGCGCCAGAGGCACCAGTGCCGGCCGCGGCCGACACGCGTCCGGCATTCGCGTTGATGCTGTACGAGGATGCGAACTACCAGGCGCCTGCGTCGGGCGAGGAACACGCCGCGCGCGTCGCGGAGTACAGCGCCTGGGCGCGAAAGCTCGCGGCCACCGGCAACCTCGTGGACGGTGCCGAACTCCTCGCGCGCGGCGTACTGCTGCGCCGCGACGCGCCTCGCGCCGAGGGTATCCCGGTCGCCGCGGAAGGCATGCTCGCGGGCTACTTCGTGATCCGCGCGGCCTCGTTCGAAGAGGCCGAAAAGATCGCGGCGGACTGCCCGCACCTCGTCTATGGCGGCACGGTGTCGCTGCGCCCGACCGGCGCCTAGGCGTGAAAATGTGTACCTGTCCCTATTTCCGGCAATTTAAGGCGTAACGCCCGGCCGGCAAGGTGAACCGATCAGCCAGCGCTGGGAGGCCGCTGCCCGGCGCTGGCAGACTTCCGTTCCCCTCAACTGCCCCGGAGCGCTGAACCATGGACGTCGCCATGGCCCTCGCCACCCAGCTCGCCAACATCGAGAAGCGCACCGGCAGGAGCCTCGCGCAGCTCGCGGCAATCGTGAAGAAGAGCGGCCTCGACAAGCACGGCGAGATCGTCGCGATGCTGAAACGCGACCTCGGCATGGGACATGGCGATGCGAACACCCTGGTTCATTACACGAAGAGCGGCGGCGCCTCGGCGCCACCGGCCGCGGCCGGTGACGGACTCGACGCCATTTGCGCCGGCCCGAAGGCGGAGCTGCGGCCGATCCACGACGCGCTCATGAAGGAAATCGCCAGGTTCGGCGAGTTCGAAATTGCGCCCAGGAAAGCCTACGTCAGCCTGCGGCGCAAGAAGCAGTTCGCGACCATCGGCCCGGCCACGAAGACCGAGGTCGAGGTCGGACTTAACTCGAAGTCCCTCAAAGCTGGCGGGAAGATCGTGAAGCTGCCGCCGGGCGGCATGTGCCAGTACAACGCGCGCATCAGCTCGGCCGCCGGGGCCGACAAGGCGCTGCTGGCCGCCATTCGCCAGGCCTACGACGAGGCCGGCTGACGCCGGCTATTCCGCCGCGGCCAGGAGCCAGGCGAGCGCAGTCGCACCGGTGAGGAGCGCCGCGACGAAGGCGAGCGCCACCGGCCGCCAGCCGGCCTCGCGCAGGTGCCCGAAAGTGACGCCGAGCCCGACCGCGGCCATGCCGATGAGCAGCAGCCACTCCGAGCCCCGTTGCGCAAGGGAAAGCAGCGACGACCACAGCGCGAACTGGCCGGTGTCATCCGCCGCGATCGCATCTCCCGCCGTACGCGCGGCCACGAACGCGAGGAAAACAATGACGAACGCCGGAAAGGCCTTGCGTCCGACTCCCGCGGCATTGCCTGCCGGCGCCGCTGCTCGCGCCGCGAGCCAGGCCGCGAGCGGCACGAGCAGCAGGAGCCCCAGCGTGCGCAGGAACTTCGTGAGCCCCGCGACCGCGACCGCATCCGGCGCACTTGCCTGCCCGGCGTAAATCATCGCCGCGCCGATCACCTGCGAGGTATCGTGAATGGAAGCGCCGAAGAACATCCCGGCCGCGCGCGCGTCGCCGTCGAACAGCGCCTGCGCGAGCCAGGGATAACCGACCATCGCGATCGAGCCGAAGAGCACAATGCAGGTCATGGCGATGCCGATGTCCGCCTTGCGCGCCCTGAACAGTGGCGCTGCCGCGATGATGGCGGTGCAGCCGCAGATCGCGGTGCCGGCGGCGAGCAGCCGGCGCATGGCAGTGTCGACGCCGAGCGCCCGGCCGAGGAACAGCGCGGTCGCGACCGCCACGGCCACGCAGCTGAGCACGATCGGGATCGCAGCCAGGCTCACCTCGCCGAGCGTCGCGAGCGTGAGCTTGAGGCCGATGAGCGCAATCCCGGCGCGCAGCAGCGTCTGTGCGGCGAAATCGAGCCCGCGCTCCGCCCAGGCTGCGAGGCCGATTGCATTGCGCCACAGCACCCCCGCCAGGATCGCGACCAGCGCCGGGCTTGCCGCGTCGCCGGTGGCGTGGTGGACGAGCCGTGCCGCGGCCGCGAGCGCGACGGCGAATGCGAGGCCGGGGAGGGCGGCGCGCAAGCTCGAGAACAGGGACGGTCGCCCCTCGGTGTGCGAAATGTGTACCTGTCCCTATTTATTCAAGGCATGAGCTTTTCGGGGTCGTAGACCACGCCGTCCTTGACGACCCGGTGCACGCGCTGGAGGTTCGCGACGTCCTCGAGCGGATTGGCGTCGAGCAGCACGAGATCCGCGCGCATGCCGGGGGCGATCGCCCCCGTCTCGCCCACCGTGCCGAGCGCGCGCGCCGCATCGAAGGTCGCCGAGCGCAGGATCTCGGCCGGCGTGAGGCCCGATTCGCGCATCAGCGCGAACTCGCGGTGGATCGAAGGTCCGTGCAGCGTGCCGATGTTGCCGGCGTCGGTGCCCATCACGACCGTGATGCCGGCATCGAGCACGCGCCGCAGGTTGTCCATCCCGACGCGGGGCGGGGTGGCGAGCGTGCCGGACGACGTCTGCATCGTCGGCGGCCTGGCGTCTGCCATCAGCTTCACGACGCGCTCCGGCAGCTTGTCGGCGGGGATCTCCTCGAGGTCGTCCATCATCGCGAGGATCTCGGGATCGGCTCGCGCGGACTCGGCCGGCGTCGGCCGCCACTGGCCCGAGAGCGCGAGCGGATAGCCCTGCACCACAAAGAGCGTGGGGCAGTAGATGACATTCCGCGCCTTCGCGAGCGCGATGAACTCATCATCGACCGGCTCGTTGAATACCGAGTGAACGAGGAAATCCGCGCCGGCGCGCAGCGCCGCCTTCGCGACGAGGAGTTCCGTCGCGTGCACCGCAAGCTTGAGTCCCGCTTCGTGCGCGGCGTCGCCCGCGGCCTTCACGATCGCTTCCTGCGCCGCGAGATCGTCGCCCTTCTGGTGGATGAACCAGACCTTGATGTAGTCTGGCTTGCGGGGGAGCTGGCGCGCGACGAGCGCCCGCGCGGCCTCGGGCGAGTCGATCCTGATGATCGGCGGGTCGCCGAGGTCGAGCTTGACGCGATCCACCATCGAGATCAGCGGTCCTGCGACCGCCATGCGCGGCGCTTCCGCCGTCGCATGCGCGCGGTCGCGCACCTCGAAGTTCCAGAACGGCCCGCCGATGTCGACGACGCCGGTGACGCCGCTCGCAAGCCAGACTTTGAAGGTCGCGGGCAGCCGCGCGCGGTTGCGCGCGGTCTCCTCGGCATAGGGCACGATCGCATTGAAATCCGCGGCATCCGGGCGCGTGTAGAGGTTGCCGGACTGGAAGAAATGCACGTGGGAGTCGACCAGGCCGGGGATCAGGAATTTCCCGGTGCCGTCGATTACGGTCGAGCCCTGCTGCAGCTCGAGCGTGACGTTCTGCATGACGGAGCGGATCCGGCCGTCCTGGATCATGACGGTCGAATGGGGTTCGACCGCAGCGGCGCCATTGCGTTCCGGGTGGATGACGGTGACGTTCGAGACGTAGACGGGCGGCGCGCCCAGAGCGACCGGCGGCAGCGACAGCAGGACGGCGGACAGGAGCAGCGTTCTCAGCGCCATGACAACTTCCCGCAGGTGAAACTTGATGGCCGCGGCGGCGGTCCAATGATCGCGGGCTAGAGTAATGCAGACGCTGGAGTGATTGCCATGAAAACCCTGATATCCCTGGTCCTCGGCGCGGCGCTGGTGACGGGCTGCGCGAGCGGGTCGCCGGCCCGGCGCAGCGAGCTCGCGTTCGAGAAATACGGGCCTTACATCGGCGATCCGGTCAGGAACATCACCGCGTTCCGGATCGACTCCTGGGAGTCGGTGGGCCGCGACCGGGTGATCCTCTGGACCGGCATCAACCAGGCCTGGCTCATCACGGTCACGGGCAGCTGCCCGGACCTTCAGTTCGCCGACCGCATCGGCGTGTCCTCGACCGGCGGCCAGATCTCGACCTTCGACAAGATCATCGTGCGCCGCGACCGCTGCCTGATCGAGACCATCCACCCGATCGACGTGCGCCAGATGAAGGCCGACCGCGCCGCCGCCAGGAACTAGCGCCTGACGGTGCCGGGTCGTACATTCCGAACCCGGCACCATGCGGAAACTCCTTGTCTGGCTGATGATCGCGCTTGCCGACCCGGCGGGCGCGGTCTCGTTCGGGGAGCCAGCCAGGATTCCAGGGGTCGAGGCCACGTTCCTCGATTTCCTGAATGCCGGGGATGCGCTGCGCTACATCGACTCCGGCGCCGTCGCGGAGTACCAGGGCCGGGACCGCGCGGCCTGGGCGGCGCTTTTCGCCACGCACCAGGCGGCGCTCGAAGCCGGCCTTTCGGCGCTCGATGAATCGAAGCTCGGCGACGACGACCGCCGCGCGGTCGCCGCCATCCGCCGCTCGCTCGCCGGGTACGCGGAACCCGCAGCGGCCGAAGGCGCCGCGCACGAGCCCATCTGCGCCGATGCAAATCGTACCGATCTCAGATACGAGCCGTTGAAAGCGGCGCTGGTCGCCTGCTTCACCGAATTCGGCGGCAACCTCGAATTCGAGGGCCGCACCATCGACCGCGGCACCGCGCTCAACCTGCTGCACGAAATCGAGGAACCCGAAAGGCGCAAGGCGCTGTTCGACGCTTTCGGTCCGTTGTGGCGGGCGATCAACGGCAACAATGAGCCGACGAGCCCGTACCGCCGCATGATCCGCTTGGCCGCGGAGGATGCGGCAAAGAACGGCTCCGAGTTCGACCGCGCAGCGAAAGCACTCGGCGTCACGGTCGCCGACATCGAACGCTGGCTGGTCCGCGTGCTGTTGGCCTGGGCCGAGTCCACGCGCGACGCCGGCCTCGATCCCTGGGATTACCGCTACGCCATCGGCGCCGCGAACCGCGCGCTCGCCAGGCACATCCCCGCCGATCGCCTGCCCGCGATCAACGAACGCTTCTTCCGCGACCTGAACTTCGACGTGCGGCTCTTCGACGTCGTCTTCGATTTCGCGGACCGGCCCGGCAAGTCGCCGCTCGCCTACTGCGATTTCCTGAGCCGCGGCCGCCGGTTCGGCGACATGTGGATTCCTTCCCGCGCGCGCATCGTCGGCAGTTACCCGGAAGGCGGCCTGTTCTCGCTCAACGAGCTGGTGCACGAAACCGGCCATGCCGCGAACATCGGCCTGATCGAGACGCGCCCCGCCTTCATGGATTGGCCGGATTCGCTTTTCGCCGAGGCTTTCGCCGACGTGCCGAGCTGGAGCGTTTTCGAGTCGGCCTGGCAGGAGAAGTATCTCGGCGCGAGCGTGGACGAACGGGATTCGCTGCGCTCGCTGTACGGACTGGTCGTCCTCGACGTCGCCTGGTCGCTGTTCGAACTGCGGATGCTGCGCGATCCTGCCACTGATCCGAACTACGCCTGGGCCAATATCACGCATGCGTATCTCGGCATCACCAAGCACCCGGAACAGCCCTGGTGGGCGCTGCGGGTGCAGCTCGTGGACAGCCCGGGTTACATGGTTAACTACGGCATCGGCGCGGTGCTCACGGCCGAAATGCGCAAGGCCGCGCGCGCGAAGATCGGCTCGCTCGACACCGGCACCCCGTTGTGGACCGGCTTTTTCGGCCACGGCCCATTGCGCCGAGGATCGGAACGCAGCACGCGTGAGCTGATGGAGCAGCAGCTCGGCCGGCCGGCCAAGCCGGATGCGTTACTGAAAGAGATCCGCCGAATCCAATAGCGCCCAGGCCGCAAGGACCCCCATCGCGACCAGCAGCCACCAGCCGACCGTAAACACCCGCCGGCGGTGCGCGACGACGTTCGTCGTGCAGTGGATCCATGCGTGCACGATGCGGCTCGCGACGAAGAGGCTCGCGAGCGCAAGGGCGGGCCAGTCCACGGCGTCGAGTGCCCAAAGCGCGAAACAGACGACGTAGAACAACACCGGCAACTCGAACTGGTTGCGCAGGTTGTTGTTGATCTTGAGGACGTATTCCGGGAAGGCGTCGTCGTACAGCGGCCGGCGGGCCTGGTTGCACTCGCCGGCACGGATCGCGCGGATCTTGGTGCGGATCAGCACCACGTAGATCGCGAGCGTAAGCGCGACCTGCGCGAGCACCGGCAGGAATATCAGCTCCCGCATAAATGGGGACAGGTACACATTTTCGTGTGCGCCTGTCCCGTAAATGTGTACCTGTCCCTATTTTCCGGTGGTTGGGAAGCCGCGCACGCGCAGGAGCGCGTCCACGTCCGGGTCGCGGCCGCGGAAGCGCCGGTACGCCTCGGCGCGGTCCGTCGAATTGCCCTCGGCCAGGATGATGTCGCGCATGCCGGCGGCGACTTTGGGGTCGAACACGTTGCCGGTCGCCTCGAACATCTCCCAGGTGTCGGCGTCCATCACCTCGGACCAAAGGTACGAGTAGTAACCGGCCGAATAGGCGTCGCTCGAGAAAAGGTGGGAGAACTGCGGCAGGCGATGGCGCATCTCCATCTGGCGCGGCATGCCGAGCTTGGCGAGCGTGTCGCGCTCGAAGGCATCGGGGTCCACCTTGCCGTCCGGGCGGTTGTGCAGGGCCATGTCGACGAGCGCCGCCGAGAGGTACGCCACCGTCTCGTAACCCTGGTTGAAGGTTTCCGCCCTTTCGACCTTGTCGACGAGCTCCTGCGGCATCGGCCTGCCGGTTTCGACGTGCAGCGCGAACTTGTCGAGGATCGGCCGCGTCAGCACCCAGTGCTCGTGCACCTGGCTCGGGTACTCGACGTAGTCGCGCGGCGTGAACGACAGCCCCGGATACCGCGCATTCGACAGCAGCCCGTGCAGCGCATGCCCGAACTCGTGGAACAGCGTGCGCGCGTCGTCGAGCGAGATCAGCACCGGCTTGCCCGCGGTCGGCTTCATGAAGTTGTTGTTGTTCGAGGTCAGCGGGCGGATGCGCTCGCCGGTGAAAGTCTGATGGCCGCGATAGCCGAGCGCCCAGGCGCCCGAACGCTTGCCGGTGCGCGCGAAATTGTCGAGGTAGAAGAGCCCGACGTGCGAGCCGCCCTCACCCGTCACCTCGAACACGCGCACGTCTTCCTGGAACACCGGCACCGTGCCGGTGATCTCCCTGAAGCCGAGACCGTAGAGCTGACCCGCCATATAAAAGGCGCCGGCGACCATATTGTCGAGCTGGAAGTACTGGCGCACCTCGTCGAGGTCGAGCGCATAGCGGTCCTTGCGCACCTTCTCGGCGTAGAACAGGTAATCCCAGGGCTCGATTGTGATCTTCGCGCCCTCACGATCCGCGATCGCCTGCATGTCGGTGACTTCCTCGCCGACGCGCGCGACCGCCGCGGGCCACACGCGCTGCATCAGCTGCTGCGCGCGGGCGGGATCCTTCGCCATGGTGTCGTCCATGCGGAAATGCGCATGCGTGGCAAAGCCCAGGATTCCGGCGCGATCGGCACGCAGCGCCACGATCTTCGCGATCAGCTCGTTGGTGTCGTTGGCATCATGGTTGTCGCCGCGGTTCTTGAACGCGCGATACACCTGCTCGCGCAGCGCGCGGCTCTCGGCGAAAGTCAGGAACGGGTCCACGCTCGAGCGCGTATTCACGACCGCCCACTGGCCTTCCTTGCCGCGCGCCCTGGCCGAGGCCGCGAACGAATCGCGCAGCGCATCGGACAGTCCCGCGAGGTCCGCCTCGCGCTCGATGAAGATCGCCGTGCTCTCATCCGCGAGCAGGCGCTTGTTGAACTCGGTGAAGAGCGAGGACAGCTGCTGGTTGATCGCGCCGACGCGCGCCTGCTGCTCGGACGTCAGAGCCGCGCCCGCGCGGATGAAGTTCGCGCGCGTGCGCTCGAGCAGGCGCAGCTGCTCGGCGTCGAGACCGAGCGAATCGCGCTTCTGGTAGAGCGCATCGATGCGGTTGAAGAGCGCGCGGTTGAAGGTGATGTCGTTGCCGGCCTTGGTCAGCTTCGGCGACCACTCGGCCTGGACCGTCTGCACCTCGGGCGTCGAAAGATTCAGGTTCATGACCGCGAACAAGGTCTGCGCCCGGTTGAGATGCTTGCTCGCATCCTGCATCGCCTCGATCACGTTCCTGAACGTGGGCGGCGCCGGGTTGTCGGCGATCGCCGCGTACTCCGCGGCCTGCAAGGCGACTCCGAGTTCGAACGCGGCCGGGAAGCGGTTCGCCGCGACCTGGTCCCAGGGCGGCACGCCGCCGTAAGCGCCGGTCCAGTCGGCGAGCAGCACGTTCTTGTCGGCCTCGGCCGTCAGGCGCGCGACCTCGGGGGAGGTGGGCATGGTGTCGGCCGGGGCAGGGGCCGTCGCGCTCGTGACGCAGGCGGTAAGAGTCGAAAGGGCCATCACGCCCGTGGCGAGCAGGGGTGCATTCATTTCTTCGGTATCCCTAGGGTCCAATTTCGACTGCGGATGATGCACGCCCGGGGCAGGCAAGAAAAGGCCCGCGCCACGAGGCGCGGGACTGAGTCGACGAACCGAGTATTTCTGCGCTGGCGCGCAGGAAATCGGGCCGGCCATGGAGCCGCCCAGCCGGTAGCGTGGATCCCCGTCCGTGGGTGTTCCGCTTGTAATGCGTAACGTGACACTTTACACTTCGCCTTGATCAGGACATTCCGGCACAAGGGCCTGGAGGCCTTCTACCTGCGCGGTTCACGCGCGGGAATCCAGCCTCACCACGCGGTCCGGTTGCGGTTGATCCTGACCGCGCTCGAGTGCGCGCGACGGCCGGCGGACATGAATGCTCCCGGCTGGCGCGTGCACGAGCTGCATGGCGCCCTCGAGGGCTTCCAAGCGGTCAAGGTGAGTGCGAACTGGCGCGTGGTCTTCCGTTTCGTGGACCACCACGCCAGGGACGTGGACTACGTCGACTACCACTGAGGTGCCACGATGACGCGCATGCACAACCCCGCCCACCCCGGTCAGGTGCTGCGCGAGTACCTGCCGGCGGCCCTGCCCGTGGGTGAAGCAGCGAGCCGGCTCGGAGTTTCCCGCCAGGCCCTGTCGGCGCTACTGAATGCGCGCGCCGGCGTGAGCGCCGAGATGGCGCTGCGGCTTGAGGCCGCACTGGGGACCAGCGCCGAGATGTGGGTCCAGATGCAGGCGGTGCACGACCTGTGGCAGGCGCGGCAGCGTGGCAAGCCGAAGGTACGACGGATCGTCGCCTAGCAGCTTGCCCAAAGAAAAGGCCCCCGCCACGAGGCGCGGGCCTGAGTCGACGAACCGAGGGGACTGTCCCTGTTTATCGAAGATAAACAGGGACTGTCCCCATTTCCTGGTTACGGCCTTACCACCGCCACCGCCACGTAATTCGCGGTGAGCGTCAGGTCGCCCGGCTCGAGGCGGCCCTGCGCGAACAGCGCGCGGGCGCGGGCGCCGCCGCCCAGCTTCTCCGCGAGGCGCGTCACGAACGGCGCCCACTCGCGGAAGAGCTCCACGTTACCCGGCTCGCCGATCGCGAACAGCGTACGGCCGGAGGCGGGCGCCACCGTCACTGGCGAGGCGAGCGCCGTGATGTCGACGATCCGCGGCCCGACCTTGATGTGGTGGCGCAGGCCGAGATCCGGGTTGTCCTGGTCGATGACCAGGCCCGAGTCGCCCATTGAAAGGAAGGGCGCCGCGGTGCCGTTCTCGCCCCAGCCCACGCCCATGACCGCGCGCAGGCCATTGAAGTCCACGATCGTGCGGCCGACGAAGTCCGGCGGCGCGAGACCGAAGGGCGTCACGAACCCGAACACGCGGGCCGGCGAATCCGGCGTCAGCGAGAGGATCGGCAGCGGCAGGAGGCCGGTCGCCACCTCGTAGTTCTCCGGATCCGCGTCGTTCGCGGCGGAAGAACCGGTGCCTGCGAAATCGAAGGCCGAGGGCCGCAGTCGATCGATCGCGAACAGATCGAGCGTCACCAGGCCCGGGTTCGCCGACACCACGCTGCCGAGCAGGTGCGTGAGCTTCATGCGCACGCGGCCGTTGGTCGCATCGAGCGTGAGGGTGTCGACAGTCGGCGTCGCCGTCACCTGGCCGAAGGCATTGATGCGCTGGCCGACCGAGATTGCGATGGGCCGCAGCAGGTTACGCCCCCCGCCGTCGCGCGTGACGATCGTATCCGGGCCGACCAACACCGTGATGTCACCGCGGAAGAAGCGCACGCTGCCGTCGCGGCGCACCACCGTGCCGCCGCGGACGGTCAGCTCATCGCCCGAACGCGCGATGACGCTGCCGCGCACCACGTCGAAGCGCGGGCCCGGCACGGAATCGCCGGCCAGCACGTCCGAGGCCGTGAAGGTACGCGAGTCGATGTTCAGCACGCCGAAGGCTTTCGTGGGCGTGCCCGCCGGCTTGCCCGCGAGCTGCGCGAGGCCCGCCGCGCCCTCGAACTCCACGCCGTCGATCTCGAACGCGGTCGCCGCGTTGGTCTTGACCGTGAAATTGCCGAGCCGCGCCGAGAGATGGTCGAAGGGGCGCAGGTCGATGACGTACTGCGAGGCGTTGGTGTCGACCGACACCAGCGGCCCGCGCACGCGCAGTTCCTTGTCCTCGACCGGCTCGATGGTCGCGACGATGAAGGGCTGCGCCGTCGCGGTCGCGGGCGTTGTCGAGAAATCGACGTCGTGCGAGGCCGCGAGGTCGAAGTCGAGCTGCAGCAGCGCCGGGCGCCCGGGCGCGATCAGGACGTGGTTCCTGTTGTCGAGCATCAGTTCGAGCGTCACGGTGCCGAGCGCCTGGCCGGCCGCGTTCACGACATTTGCTGCGACCGGCGCGCCGTTCAATTCCACGCTCACTTCCGCATTGGAATAATCGAGCGTGATTGCCGCCCGCACGTAGGTGCCGTTGGGGATGGTCGCGGCGGTGACGAGTTCGGTCAGGTCCACGAGCCCGGCGAAGTCCACCCGCTGGCGCACCGGCAGCGTCTGCACGATCGTGCCGTCCGCGCGGCGCAGCGAAAGCGCCACCACGTCCACCGAGTAGGAGAGGAAATCGCCGTCCGCGTCGGTCAGGCCGACCAGCAGGGTGCCGCAGGTCTGGGCATTGCAGGCCTGGTTGGCGGGCGGAGCCACCGCCGCACCACCGCCACCTCCGCCGCAGGCGGCCAAGGCGAGCGCGGCTGCGGCCAGGGGCGCCAGCGTGAGCACGCGCAGGCGGGCCCAAGTGGTTGTTTCACATAATGAAGTCAGTGCATGGGCAAGCATGGGTCGCTCCCGGAGAGATGGCGAGTATGGGAGCAGAACGTGCGGAGAGGGGCGGGGTTGACGTCGCCGGGGGGCGACGGCCGGCTCAAGCGGCGGGTTCAGGCGCTAACCGACCTGCGTTATGACTTTCCGCCGTGCCGCGCAAACGCTTCCTGTGCGGCCGGCGGCAGTTCGCTACCGTAAATGCGGCGAATCAACGCCAGCCGGCGTTCGTAGGTCGTGAGCCCCGCCGGCAGCGAGGACTCGACGATAGCGCGCGCCGTTTCGAACATGTCTGACGCCGCGCGCAGGCGTTCTTCCGGAGGCATCGCCAGATGGCGCTCCGCGACGATGCGCGAGAATTCGGGCGTAGTGTCATGCATGCCGATATCCGGTCCTGACGGGTTGAGATCTTCGCGAATCATCACCCACGTGGAAATGCCGCCCAGTGTGCCGGTGGTACCGCGTGCAATCTCTAGTTCGCAGTATGGCGTGGACTTCTTCACGATCATGTCCAGCTTGATGCCGCTCGCCAGGTGCATCATGTTGAACCGGCGCTCGCTCCGCACGGCCTCGCGCGCCGCATCGGCATCCAGGTAGAAATCGATGGCAAAAGCGTCGAACAATCGCGGGACATCAACCGCCTGAAGCGCCACTACCGGATCCAGCTCGCGCGTCATGCGCGGTGTCGCCCGCCTGCTCGATCACGATGGCGTATCTCACGGCTGATACCCTTCTTGGCGATGCCATCAGGCGGCTCGGATCCTGACGACCTCGCTCTTTGACATGGGCGCCGGCTCGAGAAGATGCTCGCCGGCGTGCGCGAGAAGCTCGCGGGCGAGGGTGTCGCGGCGAAGTGCAGCGTCGCGGTCGGCCATCCCGCCGAGCAGCTCGTGCGCTACGCCGAAGCGCAGTCCGTGGATCACATTGTCGTCGGACACCGCGGGCACACGCTGTTCGAGCGCTGGCTGATCGGGTCGGTGGGCAGGCAGGTGATCGCCTACGCTCATTGTTTCGTCGCATTCGTCCAGTCGTAATACTCCGCCAGGCGGATCTTGTAGCGGGCGATGTTGCCTGCGTTCAGGCGGCCCAGCTCCTGCAAGACCAGCGTGGCAAAATGCGGCAGGTCGCGGGGCTTGACCTTTTTCACGGCCATTTCGCGGACTTCCGGCTCGCTCGGGCGCCGGCGCGCGCTGATGATGTTGCCGATCACTTCGATCAGCGCATTGCGGTACTTCAGCTTGAACAGATCGGGTTCCACGACGGAATCCCGGATCACAACATAGCGCTGGCAAGACCGCTCATAGGCCCAGGCGAAAACGTCCAGGAGCAGCTCGAAGCGCGTCAGTTCATACACGCTCAGGTAACCAGCGACGTACGCGCGTTCGGGCACATCGATGAACGACAGCGGGCAGAAATTGCCCCGGATCAGCGGGATGTTCGCCGCGAGACGCGACACGCGTTTGTTCACATCCTCGAATGGCTGCAGGTAGGGCAGGTGCACCATCAGAAAGAACGCCTGCTCGAAAGGGTCGCCGATAGCCGAGGCCTTCTCGAAGATCTCGTGGAAGACTTCATCGACAACCTGCGGAATCGCGTTGGGCGTGTAGGCCGTCCCGCCGATCTCGACCGGGCGCTCCCGCAGCCGGCCCGAAGCCTCCGGGTCCGCCATCAGATTCTCGGACAGCAGAGCATGCAGGTTCAGAAGCGTGTGGCGATTGATTCCGACGTCGCTCCCGCCTTCCACCAGCCATTCGATGGCCGCCTTGTGATTCAGGATCATCTGGGTCTCGCGCGCGTCCTTGCCAGAGGCCTGCTCGCCGAACTGGATCAGGCGTTCGGTGTCGAGTCGCGTGTAGGTGTTGCCTTCCAGGGAACTCGACGCCCAAGAGAGGTCGATCAGAAACCGATTCAGGATATCGCGTGCGAACGTGCCCGCAATCCGCTCGGCGGGGATCGGGCGTCCCATGCGGTGCAGCCGGACTTTCATGTCGGCGGGGACATACTCCGTCCGATTGGGAATGTAGTCGTCCAACATGCGCCGCTCATAGCCGCACGGCCGTCGTGCGGCCAGCGGGCGCGACACGTACTCGAGCTGGTCGCGCGCATTGACAGAGAGAGGAATGGCGACGATGCCGCCAGGGGTCTCGAACCGTCCTGGCTCGCGGGATGTGGCGGCCGGGCGCAGAGCGATTGCCGAGGCCGCGTGGAAGTACCGGGTTGCCCTGCCGACGCCGTGCCGGCGGATGCGGCCAGCCTTTTCGAGCTGGCCCAACCGTCGTTTCAGGGTGCTGGCGGAGATGGGCGGATCGAATGCCATGCGGAGTTCGCTGGCCGAGAGCCCGGCAGGGCGCCTCAGCAGGAGGTCCTCTACCGACTGCAACTCCTGATCGGATACACGCTTGGGCATGGCGCTGGCTTTAAATGGACCAGAATTATTTTATATGGATCGTAAATCTATAAGATGTTGTTTTTTAATGCAAGTTATATGGTCTGAAACAGATCTATTCGGTCCGAGCGGTATGAGTTCGCCACCTGCCACGCGCTGGAGCGGACGGTGGGCCTGGCGGCTACCGCTTCCTGGTCGCCCTGGAAGCAACACGAACCCGATACGTACGGCTCGGCTCACGGACCGCCATCGTCCAGGGCCGGATGCCGGCCAGGCTCGCGCCGATCTCGCGCTCGGCGACTTCCGTATCGTGAGCCGCCTGTGCGCGCAGCCAGTAACCGTTCGACAAGCCGAAGAAACGGCACAACCGCAGATCCGTATCCGCCGTGATCGAGCGCTTGCCGGCCAGGATGTCCCCGATGCGCTGCGCCGGCACGCCAATCTCCTTGGCAAGCCGGTACGGAGT
>JBQTKF010000010.1:0-12614 GCA_052386355.1 Gammaproteobacteria bacterium | reverse complement strand
AACCTGCTGCTCGACGAGCCCACGAACGGCCTCGACGTCATGGCGACGCGTGCGCTGCGCGCGCTGATCCTGAAGCTCAAGGCCGCCGGCCATTGCGTGCTGTTCTCCAGCCACGTGATGCAGGAGGTCGCCGCGCTCTGCGACGACATCGTGATCATCGACCACGGCCGCGTGGCGGCCGCGGGCACGCCGCAGGCCCTGCTGTCGCAGTTCGGCGCGGCCACGCTCGAGGACGCTTTCGTCGCGGCGATCGGCGACGCCAGGGGGCTCGAATGAACGCCGTGATGCGGATCGTCATGCTGAAGGAACTGCGCGAGAGCCTGCGCGACCGGCGCACGCTGCTGACGAGCCTCGTGCTCGGCCCGGTGTTCGCGCCGCTATTCTTCATCCTGGTGCTCAAGCTCGCGCTCTCGCGCCAGGTCGCCGCGCAGGACGAGGCGGTGCCGGTCACGGTCGCGAATGCCGCCGGCGCACCGAACTTCGTGCAGGCGCTGGTCGAGTCGGGCCTCGCGGTCACGCTGAAGGAAGGCGACGACGCGGCCATCCGCGCCTGGATCGAGGAGGGCGAGGGTCTCGTGGTGCTGCGCATCCCGGCCAATTTCGCCGAACGCTTCGCCGCCGGGCAACCGGCGCCGGTCGTCCTCTACGCCGACGGTGCCGACGCGCGGGCCGACCGATATGCCGCCCGGATCGAGCGGGCGGTCAACGGCTACGCCGCGACTATCGGCGCGCTCAGGCTGCAGGCGCGCGGCGTTTCGCCCGCCGTAGCACAGGCGATCGTCGTGGACAGCGTGGACGTCTCGACGCCCTCGGCGCGCGCGACGCTCTTGCTCGGCATGCTGTCCTACGTGATCCTGCTGGTCACGCTGCTGGGCGGGCTCTACCTCGCGATCGACGCGACGGCCGGCGAACGCGAGCGCGGCTCGCTGGAGGCGCTCCTCAGCGTCCCCGCGCGGCGCGAACACCTGATCTGGGGCAAGATCGCGGCCTCCGCGGCCATGATGGCGCTCGCGCTCGCGCTGGTGACGGCTTCCGTCGCCGTCGCGCTCGAGTACGTGCCGCTCGAAACCTTCGGCATGTCGGCGAACTTCGGCGCGGCCGTCGCCTGGCGCGTATATCTCGCAGTGCTGCCATTCGCGCTCGTGGGCGCAGCGCTCCTGACCGTGGTTGCCTCCTTCACCAAGACTTACAAGGAGGCGCAGTCCTGGCTCGGCGTCGTCATGCTGGTGCCGACCGTGCCGATCGCGATCGCGGGCGTGCTCGACGTGGAGCCGCAGGCGCACCTGATGCTGGTGCCGTCGCTGTCGCAGCACCTCTTGATCCAGTCGCTGATGCGCTGCGACCCGCTGCCCGCGGCATGGATCGCGCTGTCGGCGGCGGCGACCCTCGCGCTCGGTCTCGCGCTCGCCTGGGTCGCGGGCAGGCTTTATCGACGCGAGGCGATCCTCGGCGGATAATCGGGAACCGCGGCGAGTAAAGCCACGTCCAACCCGGCATGACGCAGAGGTTCGCCATCGTTCTCATTGCCGCGGCGTTCGCCGTCGCACCCGCGGCGCTCGCCCAGCTCACCACCGTGCCGATGAAAGGCGTCGGCAACGAGTGGGTCAAGGAGCTCGACCTCAGGGGTCGCATGGACTGGGAATGGCTCGAAACCTATCCCGACCGGGTGTACTTCGCGACGCGTCACGACTCGAAGCGGGACGGCGACCTGGTCACGATGTGGACGCGCATCGAGTACAAGCACGTGCAGAGCCCGGCGCGGCACAAGAGCGCGATCAGCCGCGACGACTGGGACTGCAAGGGACGCCGGCGCTCGACCCAGGGGCTCTTCTTCTACCAGTGGAACAATCTGGAGGACCAGGACCCCGAGCGCTCGACCAACCTGCTGCGCAGCTGGGAACCGATCGAGAAGGGCACGATCGGCGAGACGCTGCTTCAATTCGCCTGCGGCATCCGGCCGATGCAGCAGGTCATCGTCCCGGAGCAGCCGGCCGGGTCCTGAGCGCGGATTCACGCCCAAGTGTGACGCAGCTCCCGACCGTCGCCTGAATGCGACAGGCCTCCGCTCGGGGAACTCCGCCCGGAGGCACAGAGTCACACCACCACCCTCTTGCCGCGGAGAAGGAGAACCGCATGTTCCGCCCAATCCTGGTCGCGCTCGCCTGTTGCTTTTCCGCCATCGCCACCGCCGCCGACAACGGCGTTTATATCGGCGCCGGCGCATTGCAGAGCGAGTACGGGCTCGAGAACCCCGGAGACGCCCAGCCGTTCGATGACGGCGACAACGGCTACAAGCTGATCGTCGGCTTCCGCCCGCTCGACAGCTTCGGCGTCGAACTCAACTACGCCGATCACGGCGATGCGACGGTGCCTTCCGGCATCGTCTGCATCCAGCTGATCAATGCGCCCTGCCCCGACGAGACGGGCCTCGAAGCGAAGACGCTCTCGGCTTTCGCGGTGGGCTTCATCGACTTCCCGGTGCTCGACCTGTTCGCGAAGGTCGGCGCCACGGCCTGGGAGTTCAAGGGCCAGTCCACGCCGGCGTTCCCCGCCTTCTCGATCGACGAGGACGGCACCGAATTCGCCTGGGGCGCGGGACTCCAGGCGCATTTCGGCAGCCTGGCCGCTCGGCTCGAGTACGAGCAGCTCAACATCATCGAGGACGAGAAGCTCGGAACGATCTCGCTGTCGTTCATCTACACCTTCCTGTGAGCGCGGCGCGGGTCAGGCCCATTCGGTCAGGCCCTCGCGCTGGTACAGGACCTTGAAGGAAGGGCGCGCTTTCATCCGCGCCACGTAGCCCGCGATGGAACGCCACTCCGTCGCGGGCTTCGGCATGTTGCGCGACCAGCGCATCAGCATGGTGCCGATGAAGTCCGCCGCGCTCACGCGATCGCCGAGGAGATAGGGCCCCTCCTCGGCGATGCGCGCGTCAATGCGCTCGAAAGCCGCCTCGATGCGCGCGCGCGCGCCGGCCTTCACCGCATCCGCGCGCGCGGCGCCCGCCAGCTGGTCCGGGTAGAACCATTCCCGATACGCGGGCTGCAGCGTGTTCGACAGGTGGAACATCCAGGTCGTGTACAGGCCGCGTTTCGGGCTGCCGGCGGGGGGCGCGAAGCCGGATTCCGGGTGGCGCTCGGCGAGCAGCATCAGGAGCGCCGCGGATTCGTAGAGCGGCGCGCCGTCCACGAGCATCGCCGGCACCAGGCCGGCCGGGTTGATCCTGAGGTATTCAGGCTTGCGGTTATCGCCGGCCTCGATGTCCACCTTCACGATCTCATGCGACACGCCCAGCTCGATCAGCATCCAGTGCACGCACAGGCTCGCGGCGCCGGGGGCCCAATACAGGGTGTACATGGAATCGCCGCTCCGTTGATGCAAACTAGGGGGAGCCTGGCTCCGGGAGTTCATTATGTACGCTGGCAGTTGCCTGTGCGGCACCGTCCAATACGAGGTCGCGGGGCCTTTCGACACGATGGCGCACTGCCACTGCTCGATGTGCCGCAAGCACCACGGTGCGATGTTCGCGACTTTCGTGTCCGCCCCGCTCGCCGGCTTCCGCTACACCTCGGGCGCGGACCACATCGAGGAATACAGATCCTCCGAGGACGGGCGGCGCTACTTCTGCCGGACCTGCGGTTCGGTCACGCCCACTCCGATGAAGCAGATGGGCATCGTGATCATCCCCGCCGGCAACCTCGGGGGCGACCTCGGCATCCGCCCGCAGATGCACATGTTCGCGGGTTCGCGCGCACAGTGGTACGCGATCACGGACGGCCTGCCCCAGCACAAGGGATACCCGCCGCAGTACGGCGGCGGCGACGGCGTGCCGCGCCCGACCCTTGCGCTGCGCCTTGGCATCACGCAGGGCAGCTGCCTGTGCGGCGCGGTCGCCTGGGAGTTCGAGGGCTCGCCGGAGCGGCTGCAGAACTGCCATTGCTCGCGCTGCCGTCGCGCACGAAGCGCGGCACATGCGACCAACGCCTTCTACAAGGCCGAGCAGATCACCTGGATCCGCGGCAACGACGACATCCGCAGCCACTCGCTGAAGGGCGCCAAGTACTTCGGACAGGATTTCTGCCGCCATTGCGGCAGCCCGGTGCCGCGCGTGGTCGCGGCCACGCAGCGCGTCGTCGTCCCCTGCGGCAGCCTCGACACCTCGCCGAACCTGCGCCCGGCCGGCAACATCTTTGCGACCAGCAAGGCCGAATGGTTCGAGATCACCGACGGGCTCCCGCAGTGGGAGGGATATCCTGCGCGCGCGTGACGCCGCCTGGCTGATCGCCGCCCTGTTCTCGGCAGGCTGCGGATCAACCGGGACGCCGGAGGAGGAGATCCGCGCGCTCGTGGCCGCAGCCGAGAAATCGGCCGAGGCGCGCGACGCCGCTTCGCTCAAGGACCTCGTTGCCGACGACTACGCGGACGAATCCGGCCGCAGCGCGCCGGACCTGCGCGCATACCTGCATGGCTGGCTGCTCGCGCACCAGTCGGTACACCTCGTCACGCGCGTGGATTCGATCGAACTCGAGGGTTCCGAACTGGCAAGGCTTTCGGTAACGATTGGCATGCTGGGGCGCGAGACCGATGCGGAATCCGCCTGGGACCTCGCGGGCGACGTCTATCGCCTCGACCTGATGCTCGCGCAGGACGGCGGCGACTGGCGCGTCATCCGCGCCGGCTGGCGGCAGGACTAGCGGGACTCGGGCTCCTCGAGCGCATTCCAGCGCTCGCGGAACGCGCGGATCGCCTCGTCGCGGATCGCGGAATGGCGCCGCGACAGCAGCAACGCCGATGGCGCGCAGACGCGCGCGCGGATCACGCCGAGGTCGGCGGCGGCATCGAACAGGCTGGGATACCAGCGCTCCCATTCCGGCAGGATCGCCTCGACGTGGTCACGCAGTCTCATCTTTGCCCGCGGCCGGCGGCGGCGCATTGGCGCTCCAGATGTCACGATGGATGCGCCACTCGCCGTCCGCCTTCTTCCACAGCTCGATGAACTTGCCGGCCGCCACCGCCTCGCCGCCCGGGCCCTTGAAGCGGATGCTGCCCTGACGGTAGGCGTAGTCGCCGAATACCAGCGTTTCGACCGTCGCGATCTCGATCCCGGCGCTTCCCGGAGGGTTCTCGCGCGCGAAGAACTCCTGGATCGCGGCGCGGCCGCTGACGATCTCCGCGTCGGGCGGCAGCAGCTGCGCATCCTCCGTGTAGAGCGCGGCGATTCCCGCGGCATCGTGCAGTGCGTAACGCTCGGCCCAGGCGTCGGCGGCGTCCTGCGGAAAGGCCTCGGGCACCGGCGTCGGCGCACAGCCTGTCGATGCCAGGATCGCCAGTATCGCAAACAGCCGGTTCACGGTCCGTCCCTCAGCCCGCCATCGCCGGCGGCGGTTCTGCGGGGGGCGGCGAGTTCGGACTCCACATGTGGCGATGCAGCAGCCATGCGTTGTCGATCTTCACCCACAATTCGATGAACTTGCCGATCCTCGGCTCGCCTTCGTCCGCGAACTTCGCGCTGTAAGTGCCCTCGCGGAACCAGTAGGCGCCCACGCGTTCCGACTGCACCCCCGACAGTTCCAGCCGCACCTGGCCGGGATTGTAGCGTTGCCAAAAACCCTCGATCGCCCCGTGGCCGCTCACGATCGGCTCGTCCGGCGGCAGCAGCTGGGAGTTTTCGCTGTACATCAGCGCGAGCCCGGCGGCATCGCCGCTGTTGAATGCCGCGAGCCATCCGTCGGCGGCGGCCTGCGGGAACGGTTCCGGCGTCTCGGCGCGCTCGCAACCGGCGGCGGCGGCCAGCGCGATCAAGGCGACCCATGAGACGAGACGGATGCGGTACATGGCGCTTCCCCCTCTCTGGTTGGCCTGCGCCGATCATACTCCCGTGCGCCGCGCCAGCGTCAGCCCGTCGGCGAGCGGCAGAAGGGAAAGGTCGATCCGGGAATCGGCGTGCAGCCGCTCGTTGAATGCGCGGATCGCCCCCGTCTGGGCATCCTGCACCGCGGGGTCCGCGACCGCGCCGCTCCAGAGCGTGTTGTCCACGGCGATCAGGCCCCCGGGCCGGATCAGCTCCAGCAGCCGCTCGTAGTAGGCGCCGTAGTTCAGCTTGTCGGCGTCGATGAAGGCGAAGTCGTAGCGGCCTGCCTCACCGCGCGCGAGCCTGGCATCGAGGGTCTCGACGGCCGGCGCGAGCACGAGTTCGATTTTTCCGGCGACACCCGCGGCTTGCCAGTGGCGCCGCGCAATCGCGGTGAACTCCTCGCTGACGTCGCAGGCGAGCAGGTATCCGTCCCGCGGCAGCGCGAGCGCGACCGCTAGGCTCGAGTAGCCTGTGAACACGCCGACCTCGATCGCGCGGCGCGCGCCGATCGCCCTGACCAGCAATTGCATGAATTGCCCCTGCTCAGGCGCGATCTGCATGTTGACCTGAGGATGCGCCGCCGTCTCGGCGCGGAGCGCCACAAGCGCGGGATGTTCGCGCAGTGAGTGACTCAGCAGGTAACGGTAGAGCCGGTCGTCGAGCGTCAGCGTCCGGTTGGACATCAGTAGCCCTTGGCGACGTCCACCTCGGACAGCAGCTTCGCGCCCGCAGCGAAGCGGCGCAGATTCTCGCGCGCGATGAGCCAGCGCGGCCCGTCGCCGGTGTCGATCTCCGCCGACACGTGCGGCGTGATCAGCACGTTCGACGCCCGCCAGAGCGGGTGGCCCGGCGGCAGCGGCTCGGGATCGGTGACGTCCAGACCGGCGCCGCCGATGCGCCCGTCTTCGAGCGCAGCCACGAGATCCGCGGTCACGACGCTCGCGCCGCGGCCGACGCTGATGAAGAGCGCGCCGCGCTTCGCGGCGTCGAAGAAACCGCGGTCGAAGATCCCCTTCGTTTCGGGTGTCAGCGGCAGCGTGTTGACAATGACGTCGGCGCGTGCGGCGAAGGCGCGCAGTTCCGGCGACAGCCCCACCTCGGCGACATAGGGCGGGCCATCGCGGCCGGAGTTCCGGATGGCGATGACCTTCATGCCGAGCGCGTGCGCTCGGCGCGCGGTCTCGGTGCCGATCCCGCCGAGGCCCACCACCAGCATCGTGCGGCCCTCGACCGACCACATGCGCGACGACGGCACGGCGTCGTCTTTCCACTCGCCCTTTGCCTGCAGCGGCACGTAGCTCGCAAATCCGCGCGTGAGCGCGAGCATGAAGGCGATCACGTGCTCGGCCATGACCGGACCCGCGATTTTCTGCATGTTGCTGAGCCAGATGCCGCGATCCCCGAATCCCGGGATGCCAACGCAGCGCTCGACGCCGGCGGAGAACACCTGGATCCAGCGCAGGCGGGTTCCGGCCGAGACCACTTCCGGCGTGCAGAAGCCGATGACGCCGTCGGCGTCGGCTGCGAGCGCCGCGGCCTCGGCGCGGTCCTTCGCGGGCAGGAGCGTCACGCCGGGCGCTGCTGCCTGCATCCAGGCCAGGCGCGCGTCGTCCGCGGCCGGGATCACGACCCGGCGTGGCGCAGCCCACCCCGGCCGGGCCGATACCGCCGTCGCGGACTCCCGGAGGCCCAATTCGGCCACCAGGCGTGCCGTTTCGGCATCGTCATCGCCGCGGGCAGGGGCCGCCAGCAGGCTGGTTAGCAGCAGCGTCGCGAGTGCGGGGCGAAATTTCATGTCCATGCGCGAACGATACCGCAGCCGGGGCCGCAGGTGCGTACAATGCGCGCCCGGGGATCGATCACGCGGGGAAATTCGCAATGCGCCTGCTGTCCACGCTCATGCCGCAGGAGCGCAAGTTCTTCGCGCTCTTCAACCAGCACGCTTCGCTCGTGGTCCAGGGCGCGGCGGCGCTGATCGAACTGCTCTCGGACTACTCCAACGACGGCCGGCGCGACGAGTACGTCGCGAAGATCCAGTCCATCGAGCACGAGGCCGACGCGGTCACGCACCGGACCGTCGCGCTCATGCACAACACCTTCGTCACGCCCTTCGACCGCGACCAGATCAACAAGCTGATCCAGCGCATGGACGACATCCTGGACCTCATGCAGGACACGGCCGAGTCTCTGACCCTTTACGACGTGCACACCCTGACCGCCGAAGTCCGGCACCTCGCGAACCTGATGCAGCTTGCCTGCGGCAAGGTCCACGATGCCGTCACCCAGCTCTCCTCGATGGACAACGGCAAGTCGATCCTGAAGATCTGCCAGGAGATCGATGCGCTGGAGTCGGACGCGGACCGCGTCATGCGTGCGGCGATCTCGCGGCTGTTCCGCGAGGAGCAGGACGTGCGCCAGCTGGTCAAGCTCAAGGCCGTCTATGAGCTGATCGAGCTCACCACGGACAAGTGCCAGGACGTCGCACTCGTGATCGAGGGCGTCGTGCTCGAGAACGGCTGAGCGCCGGGCCGCAGAGCCGCGATGGACCTTGGGGCCTTCACCGCCACGATCCTGATGCTCGTCTTCGTGGCGCTCGCATTCGACTTCATGAACGGCTTCCACGATGCCGCGAACTCCATCGCGACCGTGGTCTCGACCGGCGTCCTGAAGCCCTACCAGGCCGTGATGTGGGCGGCCTTCTTCAACTTCATTGCGATCCTGCTGTTCGAGCTCAAGGTCGCGGGCACCGTCGGCAAGGGCATCGTGGATCCGTCGATCGTGGACAACCACGTGATATTCGGCGCGCTGATCGGTGCCATCAGCTGGAATGTCATCACCTGGTACTACGGCCTTCCGTCGTCGTCCTCGCACGCGCTGATCGGCGGCATGATCGGCGCTACCGTCGCCAAGGCCGGCACCGCCCCGCTGCTCGCGCCGGGCATCATCAAGACCACGTCCTTCATCATCGTCGCGCCGATCCTCGGCATGCTGCTCTCGGGGCTCATCATGATCGCCGTGTCGTGGATCTGCCGAAGACGAACGCAACGGCAGACGGACCGGTGGTTCAGGAAGCTTCAGCTCGTGTCGTCGGCGATGTACAGCATCGGCCACGGCGGCAACGACGCGCAGAAGACCATGGGCATCATCTGGCTGCTGCTGATGTCGGCGAACCTGGCGACCCCGCAGCACCTCCCGGCCTGGGTCATCGTCTCGTGCTACGTCGCGATCGCGCTCGGCACGCTGTTCGGCGGCTGGCGCATCGTCAAGACCATGGGGCAGCGCATCACCAAGCTGAAGCCGGTCGGCGGCTTCGCCGCCGAGACCGGCGGCGCGATGTCGCTGTTCCTCGCCACCAACCTCGGCATCCCGGTTTCAACGACGCACACCATCACGGGCTCGATCATCGGCGTGGGCAGCGCGCAGCGCGCGCGGGCCGTGCGCTGGGGCGTCGCCGGCAACATCGTCGCGGCCTGGGTGCTGACGATCCCCGCGTGCGCGCTGATTGCGGCCGGCGCGTGGTGGCTGGGGTGGCACCTGTTCTGAGGGCATGCATAGTTTCCGGCATTGACGGCGGCGGGACTGCCTGATGGAATGAACGCCTGGTGCGGGAATGAACGCTTTCCCATCACCGCTCGGCCTGTTCCGCCTGACCGCGATCGCGGTCGTCGCTGCACTACTACACCTTGGTGCCGCCCCGGTGATGGCGCATCCCGGCGGCGGCTGCAGCGATGAGAACTGTTCTGCGCTCCAGTGCGACATGGCAGCCGGCAGCACCTGCGGCAGTCTGTGCGTGCACGCAGCGATGACTCCTGCCGGCGCGAAGCCGGTGCAATCGCCGCGATCCGCACTGGTGACCGCCGGCCCGGACTACGGTCCAGGGCGGCGGCTGCCCGACAGGCCCTTCCGACCTCCCGCCCTCTCCTGAGTGCGCCCGCAACCGGGCTTCCGGCGGTCGCCGGCAGCCCGCGGTATTCAGGCAGTTCATGACAGGAGAGGACCATGAACACATTCAGTCGCACGCTGGCCGGCGGAATCGCCGCGCTGGCGCTCATTGGCGCGGCAGCCGCCGCGCCAAGCGATCCCGTCACACAAGCCCAGATCGAAGCGGCCAGAACGCCGGAGCAGCACGAGGCAATCGCGCGTGCTTACGACGACGAAGCCGCTGCCGCCGAAAAGCGCGCCGAACGTCACGCGAAGATGGCCCGGACCTACCGCTACGCCTATGGCAAGGGTGGTCGGGCGTCCATGCTAAGCCACTGTGAACGCCTCGAGAAAGGCTTTCGCAGTGCAGCAGCCGCCTATCGTGGGCTGGCGAAGCAACATCGCCAGATGGCAGCCGGGGCTCAGTGACGGCCGGAAGGGCCGCCGGCATTCGCCGGCGGCCCGTCTTTTCACTTCAGCTGCGCCGCAGCCTGAGCGCGTTGCCGACCACCGACACCGACGACAGGCTCATCGCGAGCGCGGCGATCATCGGCGAGAGCAGCAACCCGGTCCACGGCCACAGCAGGCCCGCCGCGATCGGTACGCCGAGTGCGTTGTAGACGAGCGCAAATCCCAGGTTCTCCCGCATGTTGCGAACCGTGGCCGCGGACAGTTCGCGGGCGCGCGCGATGCCGCGCAGGTCGCCTTTCACGAGCGTCACCTTGGCGCTGGAGATCGCCACGTCCGTGCCGGTGCCCATGGCGATGCCGACGTCGGCGGCGGCGAGCGCCGGTGCGTCGTTGATGCCGTCGCCCGCCATGGCAACGCTGCGGCCTTGCGCGTGCAGGTGCGCGATCAATGCCGCCTTGTCGGCCGGGCTTGATTCGCCGTGCACTTCATCGATGCCGGTGGCCGCAGCCACCGATCGGGCCGTCGCGACCGCGTCGCCGCTCATCATGATGATGCGCAGGCCGGCACGGCGCAGGATCGACAGCGCTTCCGGCGTCGTCGGCTTGATGGGGTCGGCAACCGCGATCAGCCCCGCGAGCACGCCATCCGCGGCCAGAAACATCACGCTCGCGCCCTCGCCGCGCAGCTTCTCGGCCTGCGGCGCCAGTGGCTCCATGCCGATGCCGAGATCCCGCATGAGCGCCGCGCTGCCGAGCGCGAGGGATTTCCCTTCCACGCGGCCGCGCACGCCGAGGCCCGTACCGGACTCGAACGAGTCCGCCTTCGAGAGCGCGAGGCCGCGTTTGCGCGCTTCGGCGACGATCGCCTGCGCGAGTGGATGCTCGCTGCCGGCATCGAGACTGGCTGCCAGGTGCAGCAGTTCCGTCTCCATGCCGCCGGGCGCAGGCAGCGCGGCGCGGAACGCAGGCCTGCCCTCGGTGAGCGTCCCGGTCTTGTCCACGATGAGGGTATCCACCGCGCGCAGCCTCTCGATCGCTTCCGCATCGCGGAACAGGATGCCGGAGAGTGCTGCGCGGCCGGTCGCGACCATCACCGACATCGGCGTTGCGAGCCCGAGCGCACAGGGGCAGGCGATGATGAGCACCGAGACCGAGTTCAGCACGGCGTAGGTCCAGGAAGGCTCAGGGCCGAACAAGCCCCACACCAGGAGGGTTGCGGCCGCGACCGCGAGCACCGCCAGCACGAACCAGTACGACACGCCGTCTGCCAGTCGCTGCATCGGCGCGCGCGAGCGCTGCGCCTCGGTGACCAGCTGCACGATCTGCGACAGCATGGTCTCGCGGCCCACGCGCAGGGCGCGCATGATCAGGCTGCCATTCGCGTTCTGGGTTCCGCCGATCACGCGGTCGCCCACCTGTTTCTCGACCGGCAGCGCCTCGCCGGTCAGGAGCGACTCGTCCACGCTCGACTGGCCCTCGAGCACGACGCCGTCCACCGGCACCTTGTCGCCCGGGCGCACGCGCAGGCGGTCGCCGGCGTGCACATGATCGAGCGGAATCTCCTCGTCGCTGTCGTCCGACCTCAGGCGGCGCGCGGTCGGCGGCGCGAGGCGCAGGAGCGCCTTGATCGCGGCGGAGGTCGAGGAGCGCGCCTTCAGCTCGAGCATCTGTCCCAGCAGCGTCAGCGAGATGATGACCGCTGCCGCCTCGAAATAGACGCCGACCCGGCCGTGCTCGCGGAACGATTCGGGGAACCAGCCGGGCACGACCGTCGCGGCCACGCTGTAGAGGAACGCCGCGGCTACTCCGGTGCCGATCAGCGTCCACATGTTCGGGTTGCGAGTCGCGATGGACTGCGCCCAGCGGGTGTAGAACGGCCAGGCGGCCCAGGTCAGCACCGGTGCGGACAGGACCAGCTCGAGCCAGCTGCGCAGGTCCGCGGCCAGAAAGCCGAGCCGGTGGCCCGCCATGGCCAGCAACAGCACGATGGCGGTCAGCGGCAGCGTCCCCCAGAAGCGCCGCGAGAAGTCGCGCAGCTCGGGAAACTCATCCTCGTCCAGCGAGGGCATGAGGGGCTCGAGCGCCATGCCGCAAATCGGGCAATGGCCGGGCGCGTCGCGCACGATCTGAGAGTGCATCGGGCAGGTATAGCGCGTGCCGTGCGGGTCGTTCACGACTGCGGTCCCGTCTGGGCGGTAGGAGCCAAGTCTAAACTCTGGCTCAAGCGGCAGAATCAAACTGCTTTGAAGTCATCCAACTCGCCGCAACACGACCGCCCGGCCTGCCGCGGCGGACAGGGGACCGAGCCGTACGAACAGAACACGCAGCAGTCCCCCGCCTTCGGCGACAGCATCCCTCCGCAACGGTCACATTCATAGAAGTACACGCAGGCATCCGTCGGCATGATTTCTGCGGAGCTGTGCCCGCAT
>JBQTKF010000009.1:0-26747 GCA_052386355.1 Gammaproteobacteria bacterium | reverse complement strand
GGAGACTGCAGCTCGATGATCCGCAACAAACGCGTCGCTCAGTGGGGCAGAGACTCGAAGATGACCAGGAGCCACCAAACAACGCGCGCCAGCGCGGCAAAACCCTGGTCCAGGCAGACGATGGGCGCCCGACCGTCGGCGTGGGTGTCGACCCCCGCCGGAATCCACAGGGCAGGTGCCGTGGGCGCGCAGGCAACCAGGGCCGCGGCCGCCAGCGTCGCGATGCGCGTGGCCCTCACAGGAAGCCCTTGCTGCGCGCGATGCGCGCGGCGTCCACGCGGTTGGCGGCGCCCAGCTTGCTGATCGCCTCGGACAGGTAATTTCGCACCGTGCCCTCGGCGAGGTGCAGGACGCCCGCGATCTCCGCGCTGCTGTGGCCGTCGGCGGCGAGCCGCAGGACCTGGCGCTCGCGGTCGGTCAGCGGGTCCTCTCCGCCCCAGGCTTCCCGGGCGAGTTCGGCGGAAACCGCGCGGCCGCCCGCGTGCACCCGCCGGATCGCATCGGCGAGCTCGCTGGATGGCGCGTCCTTCAGCAGGTAACCGCGGACGCCCGCGTCCAGTGCGCGCCGCAGGTAGCCGCTGCGTGCAAAGGTGGTCAGGATGATGACCTTGACGGCCGCCAGCTCCTCGCGCACCTTCGCCGCGAGTTCGAGGCCGGTCATGCCCGGCATCTCGATGTCGGTCAGCAGCACGTCGGCGGCGCCGCGTCGCAGTGCGGCCACCGCCTCGGCGGCGTCGCGCGCCTGCGCGACGACCTCGATGTCCGGTTCGAGCTCGAGGAGTGCCGCGAGCGCCCCGCGCACCATGCCCTGGTCCTCGGCGATGACGACGCGGATTCTCATGCCGGCATCCAGGCGCGCACGCGCGTGCCGCGGCCGGAGCTGATTTCGAGACGGCCGCCGGCGGCCGCAAGGCGCGAGCGCATGCCCGCGATGCCACCGCCCTCGACCAATTCGCCGCCGCGGCCGTCGTCCTGCACTTCGAGCACGACGGCTTCGGGCTCCGCGCGGAATGACACGCGGCAACTATTCGCCTGCGAATGGCGGATCACGTTGGTCACGGCCTCGCGCAGAACCATCGCGAGCGCCGCCTCCGCCGCAGGCGCCAGCGCTGGAAGTGCGGCATCCGTGGCGAGCTCGACGGCCGCAGCCTTGAGCGCAACCCGCGCATGCTCGAGTTCTCCCGCGAGACCGCGCGTGCGCATGCCGGCGACCGCTTCGCGCACCTGCGCGAGCGCCGCACGCGATACCTGCTCGACCCCGCGAATCTCGGCTTCGGCGCGCCTCGGTTCGCGCTCGAGCAACCGGGCCGCGAGCTCGGCCTTCAGCGTGATCACCGAGAGCGTATGGCCGAGCAGGTCGTGCAGGTCGCGCGAGATTCGTTCGCGTTCGGCGACCTGGGCGAGCTGGCGCACCTCTTCCTGCGACAGTCTGAGCGCAGCGTTGCGGCGCTGCTTGTCGGAGTCGTAGATGCCGATGACGCCGATCAACGTGCCGACCAGGATCAACGGTACCCAGTACATCGGACTCGGCTGCAGCGTGGCCGCCACCGCCATGCCGGAACCCACGACCAGTGCGATCGCGACGGCCGCGCGGCGCAGCGGCCCGACGTGGGCCGCGAACGCGGCGGCATAGATGAAGAACACCGACGCGCCGAAATTCGCCGGCGCCCAGGCGGCACCGAGCAGCATGAGGCCCGCGATATTCGGCACCAGCCGCCAGCCGGTCTTCCAGTAGCCGTTGAAGTAGAGCACGAGGAACACGGCGATCGTCACGGCCACGAGCGCGAGTTCGAGGGCGCCGGGGCGCACGTAGAAGTAGCGGAAGAAAAAGAAGTTGAGATAGACCAGCCACAGGTAAGGGGTCCAGCCGACCGCGCAATCGGCCGGCAGCAGCCGGCGATGCAGGGCGCGCAGCGCGTTCATCTGGTTAGCGTAGCACCACGGAATCGACCTCGATGCGCGCCTCGCCGGGCGCGGGGCCGGCGACGACCGCGACGGCGCGCGCCTGGCCGCGGTCGAATCCGGCCACGTCGGCAAGGCGGATCACCACGTCCCGCCAGGCGCCGTTACCGGCGATCGCGACGGTTGCCGGCGGGCCGCGCGTCTCCGCGCCCGAGAAGAGCAGGACCCGGACCTCGCCCTGCGCGCGCAGGCGCAGGCGCAGTTCCGAATGGGCGGCGATGCTGACCGGCTCCATCGCCTGCGCGCCGAGCATGCGGATCGCACCGGCCCAGGGCCAGAATGTGCCGGCTTCGACCGTCGCGTCGATGACGAGCACTCCGTCTGCCGCGGCCACCGTCACCTGCGACGAGCCGCCCATCATGCGATCGGTCGTTTCGACCCAGCCGTCGTCGCCCGCGTCGAATCCGCCGAGCGCGGGATCCGCGAGTGCGGCGGCGGACGCGGAGATTGCGGCGTCCTGGCGCGGACGCTCGATGCGGTATCCGTTCTTCCAGATCGCGGCGATCGCACGCGTCGCTCGCATGTCTGCGGCGGGATTGCCTGCGACCAGCAGGAGATCCGCGCGCATGCCGGGCGCGATACGGCCGCGATCACGGATGCCGAATGCCTGCGCGGGCACGCGGGTGGCGGCGGCGAGGGCGTCAACGGGTGCGATGCCGGCCGCCGCGAGCAACTCCAGCTCCCGGTGCAGGCTCGCGCCATGCGCGGTGCCGGGGTTCGGCGCATCGGAACCCGCGAGGATGCGGATGCCGGCGCCCGCGAGGCGGCGCGTGCTCGCGAGCGCATGATCGATCACGTGCGCGCGCCTGTTGTCGCTCCCGAACCGGCGCTCCAGGGTCTGCAGCTGGCCCGGCGCGAGCCAGGGGCGGATCGCCTCGTCCCCCACGAGCGCCGCGTCGCGGTTCGCGACCGATTCCATGACGACGAGCGTCGGCACCACGAACACGCCGCGCCGGGCCACGAGCGCGACCAGTTCGTCGTCGATGACGCGGTCGCCGAACACGTGCACCAGCCCGTCCGCGCCCGCTTCGATCGCGACGCGCGCCTCGTCGTGGCTGCCGGCGTGGACCACGGCCTGCCTGCCGCGCGCATGCGCGGCGGCGATGGCAGCGACGAGCGTGGCCGGATCTAGCGTCGGGATGCCGGAGCCCCAGCCGGCGCCGGATTCCAGCACCAGCTTGATGAAGTCCGAGCCCTCGGCGATGCGTGCGGCGACGAAGGCATCGGCATCCGCCGCGGAGGCCAGCGTCGGGATTGCCATGCCGAATTGCGTGCCGTGGCCGCCCGGGGCGGTCACGAGCGTCCCGGCGGACCACAGGTCGGCCTCCGCGACGCGAGCGAGGGACTCGCGCTGCACGCGCGCGGCCGCGAGCGAGCGGTGGTCCGTGAACAGGTCGATTTGCGTGCCGACGCCGAAGCGCAGCGCCTCGGTGCGCGACGCGCCGAAGTTGTGCGTGTGCGCGTCGATCAGGGCCGGCAGCAGCGTATGGCCCTGGGCCTCGAATTCGGGTACCCCGGGAGCGGCAATCGCATCGCGTCCAACCGCGGCGATCAGGCCGTCCCTGACCAGCACGTCCAGGCGCTCGTGGAAGCGCTCGCCGTCGAACACGCGCGCGCCGCGCAGCAGAAAGGAGTTCGACTGCTGCGGCACCCAGTCGGCCGGGCCGGGCGGTGCGGGTTCGGGCAGCCACAGAAAGAATCCGACGACCGCAGCGAGCGCGACGCCGAGCACGACGAGGGTCCGGCTCATCTCAGCGCTCCCGCGCGCGTCGCCAGCCCCAGGCGGCGATGCCGAGGAAAGCGGCCGTGAACGCGGCGAGGACCCCGACATGCCAGCCGATCGACGCCACAGGCAGTGCGCCCACGACGTCGAGTGCGATCGCGGCCACGTGATAGGGCGGCAGCGCGGGTGCGACCGGTTGCAGCCAGTCGGGGAATGCCGGTAACGGAATCCACAGGCCAGACAGCATCGCCATCGGCAGGTACACGAGATTGACGACCGCGGGTGCCGCGCGCGCGTTGAGCCAGAGCCCGCCGGCGAGGCCCATCGCGCAAAAGGGCAGGGCCCCCAGGGTCAGCGTCGCCGCGAGCGCGAGCCATTGCATCCGCGGCAGCTGGACGCCGCCGAAGAGCGCCGCGAGCGTCGCCAGGATCGCGAAAACCAGGAACGCGAAGATCATGGCCATCAGCGCGCGCGCGGCCAGCGGCACGAAGGGCGACACCGGCGCGACACGCTTGAGCCGCAGCCAGCCTTCGCCTTTCTCGACCGCGATGCCCACCCCGAAGCCGAAGAGCGCAGGCGCCATGACGCCCACCACGCCGAAGGTGGCGAGCAGCCAGGTCGGCATGTGCACCGAGCGGCTCATCGAGAACACCAGCCCGAAGAACACGTAGAAGATGACCGGAAACAGGAGCGTCGGCAACGCGAACGCGGGCTGGCGCAGCACGTTGAGGAACTCGGCGCGCGTTTCGCGCAGGATCAGGGACAGGCTCATGCGGCCTCCTTCTGGTCGCCGGTCAGCGCCAGGAATGCGTCATCGAGTCCGATGCCGGTGATCTCAATGCCGGACAAGTGAGGGTCGAGCGCGAGCAGCCTGCGTAGCAGGTCCTCCGCGGCTGTCGTAGCGATCTCGATGCGCGTGCCCGACTGGCGGATGCCCGTCGCGCCCGGCAGCGCCGCAAGCGTTTCGCGCGGCAGCGTGGTGACGCAGCGCACCATCCGACCGCCCACGCGCGCCTTGATTTCCTCCGGCGAGCCCTCGGCGACCAGCCGGCCACGGTGCAGCACGCCGATGCGGTCCGCGAGCGCATCGGCCTCCTCGAGGTAATGCGTGGTCAGGACGACCGTGCGGCCGGCGCCCGCGAAGTCGCGGATCACCTGCCACATGCGCCGGCGCGATTCCACGTCGAGGCCGACCGTCGGCTCGTCGAGGAACAGGAGCTCGGGATCGCCGCAGAGCGCAAGTGCGAACAGCACGCGCTGCTTCTCGCCGCCCGACAGGCGGTCGAAGCGCCGCTCTTCCAGGCCCGCGAGGCCAGCCATCCCGATCACGCGCGCGAGCGGCAGCGGCTTCGCGTAATAGCCGGAGAACAGCTCGATGTGCTCGCGCACCCGCAGCGTCGCCGGCACGCCGCCGACCTGGAGCATGGCGCCGATCGCGCGGCGTGCGTCCATTTCGCCGGGCCGGCCGCCGAGCACGGCGATCCTGCCGCTGTCCGGCTGCAGGAGGCCGAGCAGCATGCTGATCGTCGTGGTCTTGCCGGCGCCATTCGGGCCGAGCAGGGCGTAGACGCCGCCGCGTGGGATCGCGAGGTCGAGGCCGTCCACGGCGAGCTGCCTGCCGAAGCGGCGCGTCACGTTCTCGAGTCTGGCCACCGTATCCATGCCGTCTCCCCTCCATCGTGCCGCCCATCGGGCGGATCGTGGGGGAGCTTGGCAGCCGGGGCGGGTGCCCCGGCAGTGCCGGGCGTCAGGACTTCGGGATGACGATTGTCACAGGCTCCATTCGAATGGCATGCCGTCGAACAGGTCCCGGACTTCGGGAAAGACCTGGTACGCGATCCAGAACATCAGGGCTGCGAAACCGACCCAGAGCGCCCCGTCGGCCGCGGCCAGCCAGCCGTGGCGCGAACCCGCGCTCGCCTCGTACGAGGCGCGGCTCGCGGCGCGCAACGGCGCGTGCAGCGCCTGGTGGATGATCGCGAGGAAGACGATCGCGACCCAGACCGGGATGCGGTCGGGCAGGACCCAGTCCAGGATGCCGCCGGTCATCAGCAGCGAGAACACGCAGAGGACGAGCGCCACGAACAGCGTCGCGCTCAGCGCCGTGAAGATGGGGACCATGAAGCCCGCCAGAACGCGCGTCGCATACCCGGTGTCATCCTGCAGGCCTGCGCTCTGCCAGAATTCGCGCTCCCGTTCAGCGGCACGGTGCCGGCGGCGCTCGCGACGGCGCCGCCGCCATTCGTTCTTCCAGCGGCTGCCCTGCTGCCGCAATTCCGCGTAGTGCTGCTTGGCGCGATCGACCAGTTCCTGGGCATTGAATGCCTGGCCGTGGGCCGCGGCCCGCTTCTCGGCGGTGTCCGCTTCCGGCACCACGAACATCATGATGAGGTAGCCGAGGATCCAGATGCCGCCGGAAAGCAGCGTCGCCGCGAGGAAGGCGATCCGGACGATGGTGACGTCGACATTGAAGTAGGCCGCGAAGCCGTTGCAGACACCGCTGATCATCGCGCCTTCGTGGATCTTGTAGAGGCGGCGCGTTGCGCCCGCCCCCGCCTGCGGGCCGCGTTCCTTTTCCTGCGCGCCCGCGGGCTCGCCCGCAGGCTCCGCTTCCACCGGGCCCATCTCGTCGAGGATCGCCTTCATCTCCGTGCTGCCGACCACGCCCTTGGCCGGGCCGAGATGGCGACGGCACTTGTCGGCGATCGCCTGTTCCAGGTCGGCCATGATCTCGGCGCGGTCGGGATCCGAAGCGAGCCGCCCATTCGCGTCGTCGAGATAGGCGCGCAGCGCCTCGTAGGCCGGCTCCTCGAGCGAATAGGCATTGCCATTCAGATTGACGGTGACGACCTTGTTCATGCGGACTGCCCCAGCTCTTCGACGGTGAGATTGATCTGTTTCCAGTAGCGGTTGAGTTCGGCGAGTTGCGACCGGCCCTTCGCGGTCAGCTTGTAGTACTTGCGCGGCGGGCCGGAGTCGGATTCGCGCCATTCGTAGTCCAGCAGCTCCTCGCGCCGCAGCTTGCTGAGCAGGGGATAGAGCGTGCCCTCCTGCGTCGAGAATGGCGTGGCGGCGAGCCGCTCGAGCATTTCGGCGACGTAGACCTTGTCCGCCGCAATGATCCGCAGGATCAGGAACTCGAGCAGGCCCTTGCGGATGGAACTGAGTTTCTCTTCGTTTGGCATCGGCGTCTATAACAGTACCTTGTAATAACAAGGTACTAGAATCGCCAAAGGAATGCAAGCGCGGCCGCCGGCCGGGCGGTGTGGGGAGGGACTCAGCGGTGGCGCAGGGGCCAGGCGAACTGCGCGCCGAAGCCGCCCGGCACCGGATGGCCCGGCATGCCGAGTTCCTCCGGCCAGCGGCCGGCCGGAAGGTGGTGCGTGCCGAACAGCCGGTCGAGCCAGGGGAAGTGCACCGCGAAATTCACGTCCGGCGGCGACAGCGCGTGATGCCAATGGTGGAAGCGCGGCGTCACCAGCAGCCGCTCGAGCCAGCGCAGCCGAAAGCGCAGGTTCACGTGGTTCAACACGCCGTGCAACGCGATGATCACGAGCCAGGCATAGAGCGCAGGCTCGGAGAAGCCAAGCACGAAGGCGGGCAGCACCACGAGCGCGCGCGTGACCACGACGTCCACGAGGTGCAGCCGGGAACCCGCGAGCCAGTCTAGCTCGCGGATCGAATGGTGGATCGCGTGGAAGCGCCACAGCCAGGGCAGGCGGTGGAAGGCGCGGTGCACCCAGTACTGCACCAGGTCCGCCAGCAGCATGATCTCGAGCACCTGCAGCCACGCCGGCTGCGACGAGACCGCCTGCGCCACGCCCTCCATGCCGAGTTCGCGCGCGAGCGTGGACGCGGGCCACAGCGTCAGGAAGGTCAGGAGCTGGATGCCGACGTGATTGACGAAGAAGTAAGCGAGGTCGGTGGTCCAGCCGGCGCGGACCCCGCGCTGCGCAGGCAGGAGCGGCCAGGCGCGCTAGAGCGGCACGAACACGAGTGCGAACACCAGCAGGTTCAGCAGGAACCAGTCGAGCCCGAAGTGCACGGGCCGCCCGAAGTCGCCGCGGATCTCGACGTCGGCGCCGCCGAGCACGACGGCTGCCAGAGACAGCGCAAGTCCGGTCAAGCCAAGCGCCTTGCGCCGGCGCAGCAGCAGGTTGAGGCACGCCGTGAGGAAGGCGAGGCCGATCACGAGTTCGATCAGCGCGCGCATCACCGGGACCGGGTAGCGGCCGCGCAGTTCCGCGGAAGTCAGGAGATCCGGGAAATGCAGCACGAGCACGGCGCCCACTGCGGTCGCGCCGAGGAACACCGACACGATGCCGCCGATCCAGCCGCTGCCAATATGGCGCGGCGCATCGTCGCCGATGCGGCGCTCGAGCCAGTGTTCGGCGGCGGTCGGCTCGGGACCCTGCGTCATCGCCCTCCGGCTACAGCAGCGGCACCAGCAGCAGCGCCACGATATTGATGATCTTGATCAGCGGGTTGATCGCCGGACCCGCGGTGTCCTTGTAGGGATCGCCCACGGTGTCGCCGGTGACGGCCGCCTTGTGCGTGTCCGAACCCTTGCCGCCGAAGTGGCCTTCCTCGATGTACTTCTTGGCGTTGTCCCAGGCGCCGCCGCCCGTGCACATCGAGATTGCGACGAAGAGCCCGGTCACGATCGTCCCGATCAGCACGCCGCCGAGCGCGCGGATGCCGGCGCCGGGGCCGAGCAGGAAGTTCATGCCGAAACCGACCACGACCGGCACCAGGATCGGCAGCAGCGACGGCACGATCATCTCGCGGATCGCGGCGCGCGTGAGCAGGTCGACGGCGCGCGAGTAATCAGGCTTGCCCGTGCCCTCCATGATGCCCTTGATCTCCTTGAACTGCCGGCGCACCTCGATCACGACCGATGAGGCCGCGCGCCCGACGGCTTCCATCGCCATCGCGCCGAACAGATAGGGCACCAGGCCGCCGATGAAGAGGCCGATGATGACGGCGGGATCCGACAGGCTGAAGTCCTGGAGCTTGCCTGCGATCTCGAGGTTGTGCGTGTAGTCCGCGAACAGCACGAGCGCGGCGAGGCCGGCCGAGCCGATCGCATAGCCCTTGGTGACCGCCTTGGTCGTGTTGCCGACCGCGTCGAGCGCGTCGGTGATCTTGCGCACGTCCTTCGGCAGCCCGCCCATCTCGGCGATGCCGCCGCCGTTGTCGGTGATCGGGCCGTAGGCGTCGAGCGCCACGATCAGGCCAGTCATCGACAGCATCGCGGTCGCCGCGATGGCGATGCCGTAAAGGCCGGCGAGCTGGTAGGCGCCCCAGATCGCGGCGCAGATCGCGAGCACCGGCAATGCGGTCGACTTCATCGACACGGCGAGTCCGGCGATCACGTTGGTGCCGTGGCCGGTCTTCGATGCCTCGGCCACGTAGCGAACCGGCTGGTACTCGGTCGCGGTGTAGTACTCGGTGATGACGATCATGGCCGCGGTCAGCGCGAGACCGATCAGTGCGCAGAAGTAGAGCGGCATGGCGGCCTCGCCCATCATGGCGCGCGTGATCGGGTAGTAGGCGATCGCCGCGACGGTGCCGGCGACGATGACGCCGCGGTACAGCGCCCCCATGATCTTTCCGCCCTCGGAGGTCTTCACGAAGAAGGTGCCGACGATCGAGGCGACGATCGAGACCGCGCCGAGCACGAGCGGGTAGAGCACCGCCGCATCGCCGAGCTCCTTCATCATGAGGCCCGCGAGCAGCATGGTCGCGACCACGGTGACCGCGTAGGTCTCGAACAGGTCAGCCGCCATGCCGGCGCAGTCGCCCACGTTGTCGCCGACGTTGTCGGCGATCACGGCGGGATTCCTCGGATCGTCCTCGGGGATGCCGGCCTCGATCTTTCCGACCAGGTCCGCGCCCACGTCGGCGCCTTTCGTGAAGATGCCGCCGCCGAGGCGCGCGAAGATCGAGATCAGCGAGCCGCCGAAGGCGAGGCCGACGAGCGCATGCAGCGCGTGATCGGCGTCGCCGGTCAGGCGCATCATCATGCCGTAGTAGGCGGCGACGCCCAGCAGGCCGAGCCCGACCACCAGCATGCCCGTGATCGCGCCGCCGCGGAACGCGACCTGCAGCGCCGGATTGAGCCCGATGCTCGCCGCGTGCGCGGTGCGCACGTTGGCGCGCACCGAGACGTTCATGCCGATGTATCCGGCGAGGCCCGAGAGCACGGCGCCGAGCGCGAAGCCGATGGCCGTGTACCAGTCGAGCGCGAGGCCGAGCACCACGAACAGCACCACGCCGACGATCGCGATCGTCGAGTACTGGCGATTGAGGTAGGCCCTGGCGCCGGCCTGGATCGCGGCTGCAATCTCCTGCATGCGCGTGCTGCCCGCGGGCTGCGCGAGGATCCAGCGCACCGACAGCGCGCCGTACAGGATGGCGACCACGCCGGCCCCGATCGCGAGCCAGAGTGCTGCTTGCATCGACATGGAATTACTCCCTGGAAACAAAAATCATATCACGAAGGAATTCGTCAGCCGTTTCTTCACGCGCGCGCCTTTGAGCCTCGCGTAGCGCGGAATGCCGTTTTCGTACGGAGGGTAGGCTTCACCGCAGATCAAGGGCTCGAGATAGCGGCGGCAGGCCGGTGTGATGCCGAAGCCGTCGGCCGTGATGAACTCGCGCGGCACCTTCTTTTCCCTGTTGGCGACCGCGCTGATCGCGACCGAGGACACGTCCCAGCGGTAGGGCTTCGAAGACTTGCGCCGAATCACCGGCATGACCGCATTCTTCCCCGCGAGCGCGAGTTCGACCGCTGCGCGGCCGACCGCATAGGCCTGGTCCGCGTCCACCTGCGACGCGATGTGCCGGGCCGAGCGCTGCAGGTAGTCGGCGAGCGCCCAGTGATACTTGAATCCATGCGCCTGCCTGATCATCGCGGCGAGCGTCGGCGCGACGCCGCCGAGCTGCACGTGACCGAAGGCGTCGCGTGTGCCCATGTCGGAGAGGAACTTGCCCCCGGCTTCCTGGGTGCCCTCGGAGGCGACGATGACGCAGTAGCCCTTCTGCTCGACGGTGTCCCTGACGCGCGCGAGGAATTGCTCGCGGTCGAATGCGATTTCCGGAAACAGGATCAGGTGCGGCGGGTCGCCGGCGTTCCGGGCCGCGAGTCCGCCCGCGGCCGCGATCCAGCCCGCGTGCCGGCCCATGACTTCGAGAATGAAGACGCGTGTCGAAGTGCGCGCCATCGAGACGACGTCGAGCGAGGCCTCGAGCGTCGAGACCGCGACGTACTTTGCGACCGAGCCGAAGCCCGGGCAGCAGTCGGTGACCGGCAGGTCGTTGTCCACGGTCTTCGGGATGCCGATGCAGGCGACCGGATAGCCGAGCTGGGCGCCGAGCTCGCTGAGCTTCAGCGCGGTGTCCATCGAGTCGTTGCCGCCGTTGTAGAAGAAATAGCCGATGTCGTGCGCGCGGAACACGTCGATGAGGCGCTGGTACTTGGCGCGATCCTTGTCGAGGTCCTTGAACTTGTAGCGCGCCGAGCCGAAGGCGCCCGCCGGCGTGTGCCTGAGCGCCCGGATGGTCGCCGGGCTTTCGCGCGAAACGTCGATCAGGTCCTCGGTGAGCGCGCCCACGATGCCGTCGCGGCCCGCATAGAGCCGGCCGATGCGGCCGCGATGCTTGCGGCAGGCGTCGATGACGCCGCAGGCCGAGGCATTGATGACGGCGGTGACGCCACCGGATTGGGCGTACAGGGCATTGCGTCGGGCGGGCTTCGCGGACCGTCTGTCGGGCATCCTGAAATCCGTCTGGCGGGCGGCGCGGCCGCCCCGTGGGGGGCGAAGCATAGCCCATCCATGCCGGTTTGACGCGCCCGGATGCCGCGGGCAGGATGGGCGCCCCTCGCAGGGGACGGGGTCCGGGAGTTTGACGAAATGAGGCTGGTTCTGCTGGGTGCGCCCGGCTCGGGCAAGGGCACGCAGGCCCAGCGCATGCAGGCGCGCCGCGGCGTGCCGCAGGTCTCGACCGGCGACCTGCTGCGCGAGGCCGTAGCCAGCGGCACGCTGCTCGGCCTCGCCGCGAAGGCGGTGATGGACGCGGGCCAGCTGGTGGCCGACGACATCATGCTCGGCATCATCCGCGAGCGGCTCGCGCGACCCGATGCGGCGCGCGGCTTCATCCTCGACGGATTCCCGCGCACGATCGCGCAAGCCGACGGGCTCGGGCGCCTGCTGACCGAGTCCGGTGTCCGGCTCGATGCGGTGGTGCTGATGCAGGTCGGTTCCGACGTGCTGCAACGCCGGCTCACCGGCCGGCGCACCTGCCGGCGCTGCGGACGCGTGTTTCACCTGGAGTCGAACCCGCCGAAGCCGGGCGAGAAATGCATCGATGGCCGCCCGCACGATCTGTTCCAGCGCGAGGACGATGACGAGCGGACGGTGCGCGAGCGGCTCGCCGTCTACGGCGAGCGCACGCAGCCGCTGATCGACTACTACGCGAAGAAAGGGATGCTGCGGCGCGTGAACGCCGACGGCACGCTCGACGAGGTGGATGCGAGGATCGAAGCAGAGCTGAAGAAGAAGGGACAGTCCCTTTTTTCACAGGGCTGAAAAAGGGGACAGTCCCCCTAGAGCGCCGCGAGCAGCGGCTCGCCGACGACCTGCCGCCGCCACCCGGTCAGCACCGCAAGATCCCGTGCGCCGCGCACCAGCGCCGCGAGCTCCCGCCGGGTCGCGAGCACCTCGGGCTGGATGTTCAGTTCAACCGCGATCGCCTGCAGTTTCTCCTGGAGGTTGCGCATCTGGCGCACCTGTTCCGCGCGCGGCCGTGCGAGGTCCGCACCGTCCAGTGTCGCGGCCATGGCCGGCGCGTCGCGAATCGCGGCCAGGATCTCGTCCGCCGTGCGCGTCGCGGCCCCGCGCGGCAGGCTCGCGATTACGGCAAGCGCCTCGCGAGTGCGAGGGCGCGCCCCTGCGAGTTCGCAGATCGCCGCGTCCGGCAGCACCCAGCCGCGCGGCAGGTCGCGCTGCATCGCGCGCTGCTCGCGCCAGCGCGCGAGTGCGGCGGCGGCGGCGAGTGCTTCCGGGTCCATGCGTTCGGTGCCCTTGAGCCGGCGCCAGGCCTCGGCCGGCTCGACGCGGTACAGCCCGGGGTCGCCGAGCTGCGCGGATTCGTCGCGCATCCACTCGCCGCGGCCCGCGGCCGCGAGCCGCGACTCGAGCGCGTCCGCGACTGCCGGCAGGTAGCGCACGTCGTCCTCCGCGTAGGCAAGCTGCGCCGCCGACAGCGGCCGGCGCGCCCAATCGGTGCGCGCGTGACCCTTGGAGAGTTCCACGCCGAGCAGCTGGCGCACGAGCTCGGCGTAGCCGACCTGGGCGGGAAAGCCGACGAGCGCGGCCGCCTGCTGCGTGTCGAACACGGGCCCGGCCGGGCGGCCGGTCAGCGGCAACAGCGCCTCGATGTCCTGGCGCGCCGCATGCAGGAGCTTCACGCGCGCCGGGTCGGTGAGCGGGGCCGCGAGCGCGTGCGCCGCCCCGGGTTCGAGCGCGTCCACGAGCGCGATGCCGGCGGTGGTCGCGACCTGCACCAGGCAGAGCTTCGGGTAATACGTGCGCTCGCGCACAAATTCGGTATCGAGCGCGAGCGGCGCGCCCGCGGGCCAGGCGGCGGCGAGCGTATCGAGTTCCCCGGCTGTGGAAACGAGCGTCATCGCCACCTTATTATGCGGATGCCGCCGCCGCGGCCCAAGGCTGCATGATCCAGCTGATTCGCGCGCTCGTCGAGATCGCCTTGCTGCGCAAGGATCCCGGGGCCCTGCCCGCGTCCCTCGCGCTGCTCGCGCTGGCCGCGGCCGCGTATGCCGCGGCCTCGGTGCTGCAATCCTGGATGATGCACGGCAACGACCGGCTGTTCGCGCGCGCCGCCTTCGATCTTGGCCTCGCGATGGGCCTGTTCTGGCTGCTGCTCACGGTCACGCGCCGCGGCCACCGCTACCGCCAGACGATGACGGCGGTGCTCGGCACCGCCGCGCTGATGACGCCGTTCGTGGTCGGCCTGCTGCTGTTGCAGCAGCCTGCGCAGGTCAACTATGCGCTGAAGTGGGTGGCCTGGGCCGGTTCGGTCGCGGTGATCGTCTGGTACACGCTGGTGGTCGGGCACATCCTCCGGAGCGCACTCGAAATCGGTTTCGTCACCAGCATCGCGATCGCGCTGACCTGGCTGATCGCCGGCGAGGCGCTGCTGCGGCGCGCATTCGAGTCCGGTGGCTGATGCACCTGCACATCATCGGCATCTGCGGGACTTTCATGGGCGGCATCGCGGCGCTCGCGCGCACCGCCGGCCACCGCGTCACCGGCTCCGACGCCAACGTCTACCCGCCGATGAGCACGCAGCTCGAGTCGCTCGGCATCGCGTTGATCGACGGCTACGACCCGGCGCAGCTCGACCTCAAGCCCGACGTCGTGGCCGTCGGCAATGTGATGAGCCGCGGCAACGCGCTGATCGAGCGCCTGCTCGACAGCGGCTTGCCGTACACCTCAGGACCGCAGTGGCTCGCCGAGAACTTCCTTCGCGGCCGGGAGGTCGTGGCGGTCGCGGGCACCCACGGCAAGACCACCACCGCGAGCATGCTGGCCTGGATCCTGGAGCGTGCTGGGCGCGCGCCCGGATTCCTGATCGGCGGCATCCCGGCGGACTTCGGCGCCTCCGCGCGCCCGGGCGAAGGCGCCGCATTCGTGATCGAGGCCGACGAGTACGACACGGCATTCTTCGACAAGCGCGCGAAGTTCGTGCATTACCGGCCGCGCCACCTGCTGCTGACCAACCTCGAGTACGACCACGCCGACATCTACCCGGATCTCGCCTCGATCCAGCGTCAATTCCACCACCTGATGCGCACCTTGCCTGCGGCGGGTCGCATCACCTGGAATGCGGCGGACCCGGCCCTGGCGCAGGTCCTCGCCATGGGGTGCTGGACGCCCTGCACCGGCTTTGCGCGCGCGGCCGCGGCCGGCGCGGAATGGAGCGTGCAGCTCCTGGCCCAGGACGGCTCGGCCTTCGAGGTCCTGCACCGGGGCGCCGCGGCCTGCACCGTGCGCTGGCCGCTGATCGGCATGCACAACGTCGAGAACGGGCTCGCGGCGCTTGTGGCCGCGGCCGGCATGGGCGTGTCGCCGGAGGCGGCCGCGACGGCACTCGCCGGCTTCCAGGGCGTGCGCCGGCGCCTCGAATTGCGCGGCGAGGTCTGCGGCATCCGCGTGTACGACGACTTCGCGCACCATCCCACCGCGATCGCGGCGACGCTCGACGGCATGCGCCGCCGCGCGGCCAGGAAGCGCATCGTCGCGGTGCTCGAGCCGCGCTCGGCGACGATGAAGCTCGGCGTGCATCGCGCGATGCTCGCGGGTTCGCTCGCGGGCGCCGACCGCGTGTGGCTGTTCCAGCCCACGGGCATGGACTGGAATCTCGAGGACGTCGCCGCCGCGCTCCCCGGCAAGGCGACCGTCGCGCGCGAGATCCCCGCGCTCGTGGAACTGCTGGCGCGCGAGCTCAAGGACGGCGATGAGGTCGTGATCATGAGCAATGGCGGCTTCGGCGGCCTGCACGACCGGCTGTTGCAGGCGCTCTCCGCGCGGGCGACGTGAACGCGGAGGTTCGCGACCTGCCGCTCTTCCCGCTGAACGCGGTGCTGTTCCCGGGCGGCCCGCTGTCGCTGCGCATCTTCGAACCCCGCTACCTCGACATGGTGAGCCGCTGCCTGCGCGAGCAATCGGGCTTCGCCGTGCTGATGATCGGGGACGGCGAGGAGACCGCGGGCGCGGTGAGCTTCGCCGCGACCGGCACTGAGGCCAGCATCGTGGATTTCGACCGGCTCGAAGGCGGCCTGCTCGGCATCCGCTGCATCGGCCGCGGCCGCGTGCGCGTGGTCGAGGCCTGGCGCGAGCCTGACGGGCTGAACCGCGGGCGGGTGCTGGACATCGGCGCCGACCGCGTCGTTCCGCTGCCGCCGGAACAGGCCTGGCTCGCCGAGGTCGTGCGCCAGGTGCTGTCCGAGGCGGGCGACAACTATCGCGACGTCGAGATCCGCGACGATGCGGCGTGGATCGGCAACCGACTGGCCGAGATGCTGCCGCTCTCGCTCTCCGACAAGCAGATGCTGCTCGAGATGACGGACCCGATCGAGCGCCTCGAAGCGCTCGAGCCCGCGGTCAGCCGCGACCGCGGCTGAACGACAGCCAGGCCGCGAGCAGCAGCGCGGCCCAGCCGGCCACCAGCCAGCCGGTGTAGCCGTCGAAGCTCCCGACCAGGAAGGACCAGGGCGAGCCGGCGACCGGCACCGTGCTCCAGTTCGTCGTCTTGATCACGCAGACCCAGCCCATGTGCAGGCCGATGCCGGCGGCGATGCTGCCGGTGCGGCGGCGCACCATCGCGAGCAGCACGCCGACCAGCGCGAGCGTCACAAATGCGTCAACGATCGCAAGCGGCGTGGCGAATCGCGCGAGCACCACAGCGATCAGCTCGAAGCCGCTGTCCCAGCCGATGTCTCCATGGCCGAGCCGGGCGCGCGCGAGGAAGTGGACTGCGGCGTAGAGCAACGCGGTGGCCGTGACCGCGGCGGCGAGCCCGGATTCGCGCTCGACCGCGCGGTACATGAGCCCGCGGAAGAATGTCTCTTCGACCAGGGCGACCGCGAATCCGGTCGCCGCACCTGCCGCGACCAGCCTGGAGATCGCTGCCGCCCCGATGGCCGGGTCGGGCTCGAGGATGCCGAGCGCGAGCATCGCGAGGCTCATCGGCAGCATGGTCGCGAGGCCGATCGCGAGTCCCGCGCCGAACTGCCGCAGGAACCGCGCGCGCGGCTGGCCGTAGCCCCAGTCGTCGCGGCGCACCAGCCGGAGCCTCCTCACCGCGAGCACGATCCCGGCGAGCAGCAGGAGCTGCCAGAGCCGGCCGGCGACCTTTTCGAAGCGCCATTCGGGCGCGAATGCCTGCGTCAGCTGCCAGGCGGGGTAGGCGAGCGCGGCTGCGAGCAGGAGCGTGCCGAGGACCGCCGCGAGGAACCAGGCGAATGCGCGCATCAGCGGCCGGCGAGTCGTGCGAAGGCGCGGCCGGCCGCCGCGATCGTGGCGTCGATCTCCGCCGCGCCGTGCGCGGCCGAAATGAATCCCGCCTCGAAGGCCGACGGCGCCAGGTACACGCCCGCATCGAGCATGAGGTGGAAGAACCGCCGGAACCGCTCCACGTCGCAGGCCATCACCTGGCGGTAGCTCGTAACCGGCGCGTCGTCAGAGAAGAAGATCCCGAACATGCCGCAGACCCGGTTGGTCGCGAATGCGATGCCGTGCCGGCGCGCCGCAGCCTCGAGCCCTTCAACGAGCCGCGCGGTCGCGTGCGCGAGCGCTTCGTGGAAGCCGGGCCTCGACACCAGTTCGAGCGTCGCGAGCCCTGCCGCCATCGCAACCGGGTTTCCCGACAGCGTGCCGGCCTGGTACACCGGGCCGAGCGGCGCGAGCCGCTCCATCACCTCGCGCCTCCCGCCGAAGACGCCGACCGGCATGCCGCCGCCCACGATCTTGCCGAGCGTCGTGAGGTCCGGCCGGATGCCGTAGAGCGCCTGGGCGCCGCCGGACGCGACGCGAAAGCCGGTCATGACCTCGTCGAAGATCAGCAGTGCGCCGTGGCGCGTGCAGAGTTCGCGCAGCGCCTCGAGAAAGCCCGGTGCCGGCGGCACGCAGTTCATGTTGCCGGCCACCGGCTCGACGATCACGCAGGCGATCTCGCGGCCCATGGCGGCGAAGCACTCCGCGGCCTGCGCGGCGTCGTTGTAGGCGAGGGTGACCGTGTGCGCGGCGACCGCCGCCGGCACGCCGGGGGAGGTCGGTACTCCGAGCGTCAGCGCGCCGGAACCCGCCTTCACCAGCAGCGCGTCGGAATGCCCGTGGTAGCAGCCCTCGAACTTGACGATGCGGTCGCGCCCGGTGAATCCGCGCGCCATCCTGATCGCGCTCATGGTCGCCTCGGTGCCCGAACTCACCATGCGCAGCAGCTCGATCGAGGGCATGAGTTCGCGCACCTTGCGCGCGAGTTCGGTCTCGATCACGGTCGGCGCGCCGAACGAAAGGCCGTCGGCGGCGCGGCGCACCACCGCGGCGATGACCTCGGGGTGCGCATGGCCCAGCACCATCGGGCCCCAGGAGCCGACGTAGTCGATCAGCCGCCGGCCGTCCTCGGTTTCGACGAAGGCGCCCTGCGCGCGCCGGATGAAGGGCGGCTCGCCGCCGACGCCCTTGAAGGCGCGCACCGGCGAATTGACGCCGCCGGCGATGTGGCGCGAGGCTTCCTCGAAGAGGGACATGCGGCCGGTCAGTGTCGCCGGACTTTGAAGCCGCGTTTCTGGAGCAGCGCCGGCAGGCCGCGGTCGCCCACGAGGTGCAGCGCGCCGACGACGACGAGGACGTCGTCGCCGCCCTCCAGCTTGCCGGCGAGCGCCTCGGCCCAGCGCTCGTTGCGTTCGTAGACCAGCCGGTCGGCGAGGCCCGGGAATTCCTCGAAGTCCTCCTCGAGCAGCACCAGGAGCTTGCGGGTGTCGCCCGCCTGCCAGGCGGAGAGCAGCTGCTGCATGGCTTCGTCCACTTCGTCGGCCTCCGCGAGCGACTGGAGCAGGATCTCCTGCTGCAACTCGGGCGCGAGGCCATCGAGGAAGCCGAGCTGCTCCTCGAGCGACTCGAGCCCGCAGCGGCCCTTGCCGTCCTTCGCCGCCGCCTGTTCGATGATTTTTTCCACGCCGTGCGCGACGTCGTAGCCGTGCTGCTGCAATGCGACGACCGCAACCGTGAGGCCCACGAACCAGGGCTCGAATGCGGCGAACTGCGCGAGCTCGATGCCGGCCATCGTGGCAAGCGCCCGCGCGCGATCGGCCTTGTCGCCCATCAGGTCGTACAGCGAGCGCCCATCCGGGTCCACGGCCATTGCGAGCGTCAGACCGGCGGTCGTCGCCTCGTCGAGCGCGCTCGAGTCCACCTCGAGGCAGACGCGCTCGGCTTCGGCCCAGGCGCCGGCGAGCGCGCCGTCGATCGCGAACCCGTCTTTCGGCAGCACGTGCACCGACCCGAAGAGCCAGACCCTGTTGCCGCGGCCTTCCACCGTCCACAACGCGGGTTCGGCCGCCGCCGGCAGTGCCATGACACCGAGCGCGGCGATCGCCAGCGCGGGCAGCCAGCGTTGCAATGGATCAGTCATCGGATTTCACCCATTCGATGCCGGTGTCGAGCGAACCATCGTCGCCGAGGCGCATCCAGCGGTAGGCGGGCGGCCGTTCATCCACCGCGAACTCGGGCGAGCCCTGCGCGAACTGCATGCAGGTCGAAGGCGTGCCCATGAGCCGCACCTTCCCGCGCGTCGCATCATGCGGCTGGTGCGTGTGGCCCCAGGCCACGCCGCGCACGCCGGCGTGACGGTCGAGCACGTCGAAGAACGCGGCCGCATTCATCACCATGAGCTGGTCGAGCCAGCGGCTGCCGTGCGGCACGGGATGGTGGTGCAGGCAGACGAGCGCATGCGCGCCGCGATGCTGCGCGAGCGCGGCATCGAGCCGCGCCAGTTCCGCGGCGGCAAGGTACCCGTGGTCCTTCCCGGGCACGGTGCTGTCCAGCATGACGAAGACCCAGTTGTCGCGGCGCATCGCGAACTCGTGCACGAAGGGCGGCCCCGCGAGCCCGCGTTTCAGGGCCGCCTTCTCGTCGTGATTGCCGGGCAGGCAATGCACCGGCACGTGGAACGCGCTGAACTGCCGGCGGAGCTCCTCGTAGCCGCAGGCATCGTCGTGCACCAGATCGCCGGTCAGCAGCAATGCGTCCGGGTCAGGCTGCCGCCGCCCCGCATGCGCGATCGCGCGCGCGAGCGTCGCGGGCGTTGCGACGCCGCGGACCAGCATGCCCGGCCGGCCGGGGATATGCGTATCCGTGAACTGCAGCAGCCGCACCGGCCCGCTTCAATACCGGTAGTGCTCGGGCTTGAACGGCCCGCCGGTCTCGATGCCGAGGTATCGCGATTGCTCGGGCGTCATGACCGTGAGCTTCGCGCCGATCCGGTCGAGGTGCAGCCGCGCCACCTTCTCGTCGAGGTGCTTCGGCAGCACGTAGACCTTGTGCTGGTAGCGGTCGCCATGCGCGTAGAGCTCGATCTGCGCCAGCACCTGGTTGCTGAACGAGTTCGACATCACGAACGACGGATGGCCGGTCGCGCAGCCGAGGTTCACGAGGCGGCCCTCGGCCAGCACGATGATGCGGCGGCCGTCCGGGAGGATCACGTGGTCCACCTGCGGCTTGATGTTCTCCCAGCGGTACTGTCTGAGCGAGGCGATGTCGATCTCGCTGTCGAAATGGCCGATGTTGCAGACGATCGCCTGGTGCTTCATCCGGCGCATGTGCTCGTGGGTGATCACGTTCACGTTGCCGGTCGCGGTCACGAAGATGTCGGCCTTGTCGCAGGCGTCGTCGATGGTCACGACGCGATAGCCCTCCATCGCCGCCTGCAACGCGCAGATCGGGTCGATCTCGGAGATCCACACGGTCGCGCCCAGGCCGCGCAGCGACTGCGCGCAGCCCTTGCCGACGTCGCCGTAGCCCGCGACCAGGGCGATCTTGCCCGCGATCATCACGTCGGTGGCGCGCTTGATGCCGTCCACCAGCGACTCGCGGCAGCCGTAGAGGTTGTCGAACTTGGACTTCGTGACCGAGTCGTTGTCGTTTATCGCCGGGAAGGGCAGGCGGCCTTCCTCGGCCATCCGGTACAGCCGCTTGACGCCCGTGGTCGTCTCCTCGGTCACGCCTTTGATCTCGGCGAGCCGGGCGGAATACCAGCCCGGCTGCGTCTCGAGCCGCCGCTTGATCGAGGCGTAGAGTGCGGTTTCTTCCTCGTTCGCCGGCTTCGAGATGACCTTCGAGTCCTTCTCTGCCTGCGCGCCGAGCATCAGGAGGAGCGTCGCATCGCCGCCGTCGTCGAGGATCATGTTGGCGTGACGGCCGCCCGGCCACTCGAAGATCTTGTGCGCGAAATCCCAGTACTGCTCGAGCGTCTCGCCCTTGGTCGCGAACACCGGGATGCCGGCGGCCGCGATCGCGGCAGCGGCGTGATCTTGGGTCGAGAAGATGTTGCAGGAGGCCCAGCGGACCTCGGCGCCGAGCGCGGCGAGGGTCTCGATCAGCACCGCGGTCTGGATCGTCATGTGCAGGGAGCCCGCGACGCGCGCGCCAGCGAGCGGCCGCGCAGCGCCGAACTCGCGGCGCAGGGCCATCAGACCCGGCATCTCCGTCTCGGCAATCGCAATTTCACGCCGGCCCCATTCGGCCTGCGCGATGTCGGCGACGTGGAAATCCTTGAACTTGGGGTTGATTACGGCATTCATGGTCGATTCTCTCCTTTGCGAGCGAGAGCGCCGTTGTCATTCGCCGGTTCCGAGCCTGGCAGGCGAGAGCCTGTTGCAACGCTCCTCGGACCCGAGGGGGACAGTCCACCTTTTCCGCTGCGCGGAAAAGGGGACAGTCCCCTTTTACAATCCTGCTGCCTTCCTCAGGGCCTCCGCGCGGTCCGTGCGTTCCCAGCTGAAGGCCGTGAACGTCGAACGGCGCCGTACAGCCCCGCCATTCGTCTCGTCTGTCCAATCGTAGTGCATCTCGGCCGGCTCGCGCCCGAAATGCCCGTAGGCGGCGGTCGCCTGGTACATCGGGTGGATCAGGTCGAGCATCTTCATGATGCCCCAGGGACGCAGGTCGAAGTGGTCCCGGACCAGTTTTTCGAGACGCTGGTCGCTGAACTTGCCGGTCCCGAAGGTCTGCACCGCGATCGAGGTCGGCCGGGCGACGCCGATGGCGTAGGAAACCTGGACCTCGCAGCGGCGGGCGAGGCCGGCGGCGACCAGGTTCTTGGCGACATATCTGGCCGCGTAGGCGGCCGAGCGGTCCACTTTCGACGGATCCTTGCCCGAGAAGGCGCCGCCGCCGTGGCGGGCCATGCCGCCGTAGCTGTCAACGATAATCTTGCGGCCGGTCAGGCCGCAGTCGCCGACGGGTCCGCCGATCACGAACCGGCCGGTCGGGTTGATGTGGTACTTGGTGCGCCTCGAGAGCCATTTCGCCGGCAGCACCGGCTTGATGATCTCCTCCATGACGCCTTCGCGCAGGTCCTTCTGCTTCACGTCCGGCGAATGCTGGGTCGAAAGCACCACGGCCTCGATGCCGATGGGCCGGTCGTTCTCGTAGGCGAAGGTGAGCTGGCTCTTGGCGTCCGGGCGCAGCCAGGGCAGCTTCGAGTTGCGGCCTTTGCGCACCTTGGCCTGCCGCTCGACCAGCTTGTGCGCGTAGTGGATCGGGGCGGGCATCAGCACCGGCGTCTCGTCGGTCGCGTAGCCGAACATGAGCCCCTGGTCGCCGGCGCCCTGTTCCTCCGGGTCGCTGCGGTCCACGCCCTGCGCGATGTCGGAGGACTGCTTGCCGATGACGTTGAGGACGCCGCAGGTATGGCCGTCGAAGCCGACCGTGGACGAGGTGTAGCCGATGCCGCAGATGACGTGGCGCACGAGCTCGACGAGATCCACCCAGGCGCTGGTCGTGATCTCGCCGGAGACGATCGCGATGCCGGTCTTCACCATCGTCTCGCAGGCGACGCGCGAGCGCGGATCGCGGGCGATCAGGGCGTCGAGCACGGCGTCCGAGATCTGGTCCGCGACCTTGTCAGGATGGCCTTCGGAGACCGATTCGGAGGTGAAGAGGTAGGAGCCTGACACCGCGAAATTATACAATACGCGTTTGTTCCCGGAGGACCCGGATGCCCAGCCGCCGCGAGCTCGCCAATGCCATCCGGGCCCTCAGCATGGATGCCGTCCAGCGCGCCAGTTCGGGGCACCCGGGCATGCCGATGGGCATGGCGGACATCGCGGAAGTCCTGTGGCGCGACTTCCTGAAACATAACCCGGCCAATCCGCGCTGGGTGGACCGCGACCGCTTCGTGCTGTCGAACGGCCATGGCTCGATGCTGCTTTATTCCGTACTCAATCTGACCGGCTACCCGCTCGGGCTCGATGAACTCAGGAACTTCCGCCAGCTGGGCGCGCGTACCGCGGGCCATCCGGAGCACGAGATCGCGATCGGAATCGAGACCACGACCGGCCCGCTCGGCCAGGGTCTCGCGAATGCGGTCGGCATGGCGCTCGCCGAGAAGCTGCTCGCCACCGAGTTCAACCGGCCCGGCCACGAGGTCGTGGACCACATGACTTGGGTGTTCGCGGGCGACGGTTGCCTGATGGAAGGCATCTCGCACGAGGCCTGCTCGATCGCGGGCACCTGGGGCCTCGGCAAGCTCGTCTGTTTCTACGACGACAACGGCATTTCGATCGACGGCGAGGTCGCCGGCTGGTTCACCGACGACACGCCGAAGCGCTTCGAGGCCTATGGCTGGCAGGTGATCCGGAGCGTGGACGGCCACGACGCGGAGGCCGTGCTGCGCGCGATCCGCCGGGCGAAGCGCGAGAAATCGAAACCGACGCTGATCTGCTGCAAGACGATCATCGGCTTTGGTGCGCCGAACAAGCAGGGCAAGGAGGAATGCCACGGGGCCGCGCTCGGCGCGGACGAAGTGGCGCTCGCGCGCAAGACCCTCGGCTGGCCGCACGAGTCTTTCGTGGTGCCGGAAGATCTGCGCGCCGCGTGGGACGCGAAGGCGGCCGGCAAGCGCGCCGAAGGCCGCTGGCGCCGGCGCTTCAAGGCCTACCAGCAGGCGCACCCGGAACTCGCAGCCGAGTACCTGCGACGCACGGCAGGCGAGCTGCCGGCGGAATTCGACGCGGCTGTCGAGGAGGGCGCGGCCGCGGCGCAGGCGGCGGCACAGCCCGTCGCGACGCGCCAGAGTTCGCAGGCGGTGCTGAACGCACTCGGCCCGCGCATGCCGGAGCTGCTCGGCGGCTCCGCCGACCTGACCGGCTCCAACAACACGAAGATCAAGGGCACGACGCCGCTCACCCGGAACAACCTCGCCGGCCGTTACCTGCATTACGGCGTGCGCGAGTTCGGCATGGGCGCGATCATGAACGGCATCGCGTTGCACGGCGGGTTCATCCCGTTCGGCGGCACCTTCCTCGTGTTCTCGGATTACGCACGCAGTTCGCTGCGCATGGCCTCGATCGTCGAGGCCGGCACTATTTTCGTACTCACGCACGACTCGATCGGCCTCGGCGAGGACGGCCCCACGCACCAGCCGGTGGAGCACCTCGGGGGCCTGCGCATGATCCCGCGCATGGAACTCTGGCGGCCCTGCGACACGGCCGAGACCTGGGTGGCCTGGGGCGCCGCCATCCGCCGCCGCCACGCGCCGACCGTACTCGCGCTGACGCGTCAGACCCTGCCGCAGCAGGCGCGCGACGCCTCGCAGCTCGATGCGATCCGCCGCGGCGGCTACGTGTTGGCCGACTGCGCCGGCGCGCCGGAATGCATCCTGATCGCAACCGGCAGCGAGGTCGGCATCGCGGTGGAGGCCGCGCGCGAATTGAACGGGCGCGGGCGGCGCGTGCGCGTCGTCTCCATGCCGGCCACCAGCGTATTCGATGCGCAGGATGCCGCCTGGCGCGATGCCGTGCTGCCGCCGTCGGTGACGCGGCGCATCGCGATCGAGGCGGGCTCGCCGGAGGGCTGGTGGCGCCATGTCGGCCCGCGCGGGCGCGTCATCGGAATGAATTCCTTTGGCGCCTCGGGCAAGGGCGCCGACCTTTTCAGGCATTTCGGATTCACGACCGCGGCCGTCGTCGAGACGGCGCAGTCGCTGCTGGCAAACGGAGAGTGAGGAACATGGCAATCAACGTTGGCATCAATGGCTATGGCCGCATCGGCCGCAACATCCTGCGCGCGCTCTACGAGGGCAAGCGCAATGGCGAAATGCGCATCGTCGCGGTCAACGACCTCGGCGACTCGAAGACCAACGCGCACCTGACGCGGCGCGACACCGCGCACGGCCCGTTCAACGGCACCGTGGCCGTGGACGGCGACCACATGGTCGTGAACGGCGACCGCATCCGCGTGCTGGCGGAACGCGACCCGTCGAAACTGCCTTGGGGTCAGTTGGGCGCGGACTTCGTGATCGAGAGCACCGGGCTTTTCGCCAGCAAGGAGAAGGCCTCGAAGCACCTCGCCGGAGGCGCCAAGAAGGTCGTGGTCTCGGCCCCGGCCGATGGAGTGGACGCGACCATCGTCTATGGCGTCAACCACCAGACGCTGCGCAAGGACATGACGGTGATCTCGAATGCCTCCTGCACCACGAACTGCCTGGCGCCGCTCGTGAAGCCGCTGCATGACTCGATCGGCGTCGCCGCCGGCATCATGACGACGATTCACGCCTACACCAACGACCAGGTGCTGACCGACGTCTATCACTCGGACCTGCGGCGCGCGCGCTCGGCGACCATGTCCATGATCCCGACCAAGACGGGCGCCGCGGCATCGGTCGGGCTCGTGCTGCCGGAACTGAAGGGCAAGCTCGACGGGTTCTCGGTGCGCGTGCCGACGATCAACGTCTCGTTCGTGGACCTGAGCTTCACGGCGAAGCGCGCGACCACGGCGAAGGAGGTCAACGACATCCTGCGCGCGGCCGCCAACGGCCCGCTGAAGGGCATTCTCGACTACACCGAGGAGCCGCTGGTGTCCGTTGACTTCAACCACAATCCGGCGTCCGGCACGGTGGATGCGCAGCTCACCAAGGTGCTCGAAGGCACGCTCGTCAAGGTCTGCGCCTGGTACGACAACGAATGGGGCTTCTCCAACCGCATGATCGACACGACGCTCGCCTGGGCCAGGGCCTCGTGATCCGGATGGCCGACCTCGATCTCGCGGGCAAGCGCGTGCTGATCCGCGAGGACCTCAATGTCCCGATCGAGGACGGCCAGGTCACGAGCGATGCGCGCATCCGCGCGGCCGTCCCCACGATCCGCCTCGCGCTCGAGAAGCACGCAAAGGTGCTCGTCATGTCGCACCTCGGCCGGCCGAAGGAGGGCGAGCGCAATCCTGGGGAGTCGCTCGCGCCGGTCGGCCGCGTGCTGTCGCGCCTGCTCGGCATGTCGGTGCGCTTCGTCGAGGACTGGCTGGGCGGCGTGCAGGCCGCGTCCGGAGAGGTCGTGCTGCTCGAAAATGTCCGCTTCAACCAGGGCGAAAAGAAGGATGACCCGGGACTCGCGAAAAAGATGGCCGCGCTCTGCGACGTGTTCGTGATGGACGCCTTCGGCACCGCGCACCGTGCGGAGGCGAGCACGCACGGCGTGGCGCTCGCCGCACCCATCGCCTGCGCCGGGCCGCTCCTGGTCGCCGAACTCGAGGCGCTCGGGCGCGCGCTGCACGCGCCCAAACGTCCGCTGGTCGCGGTCGTGGGCGGCTCCAAGGTTTCGACCAAGCTCGCGGTGCTCGAGAACCTGCTCGAAAAGGTAGACGCGCTCGTGGTCGGCGGCGGCATCGCCAATACCTTCCTGGCGGCGACGGGCCTTCCGGTCGGCAAGTCGCTGCACGAGCCGGAGATGCTCGACATCGCGAGGCGCCTGCTGACCCGTGCGAAAGAACGCGGCGTGGCCCTGCCGCTCCCGAGCGACGTCGTGGTCGCGACAGAACTTTCCGCCACGGCCAAGGCGACCGTGAAGCCTGCTGCCGCAGTTGCTGCCGGCGAGATGATCGTCGACATCGGCCCGGCCTCGGCGGGGGCGATCGGCGCGATCGTGGCGAAGGCCGGTACCGTGATCTGGAACGGGCCGGTGGGTGTCTTCGAGCACGACCAGTTCGGCGCGGGCACGAAGGCCCTGACGCTCGCGATCGCGAAGAGCCCGGCATTCTCGATCGCCGGCGGCGGGGATACACTGGCCGCGATCGGGAAGTACGGCGTGGAAGACGAGATCTCCTACATCTCCACCGGCGGCGGCGCCTTCCTCGAGTTCGTCGAGGGCAAGACGCTGCCGGCCGTCGCGGCGCGCGAGCGCCGCGCGGCAGCCAGAGAGCCGCGAGCGAGGCCGCATGCCGAGAAGAAACAAGATCGTAGCGACCCAGGGCCCCGCCACCCA
>JBQTKF010000008.1:0-20826 GCA_052386355.1 Gammaproteobacteria bacterium | reverse complement strand
CCTTGTTCCAATACACGTTGAATCGGTCGGGATTGTAGAACCCCGGCGTCACCCGCCAGCCGGCGAACTGCTCGCGGCGGTAGAGCCGGTGATCCGGCGAATGCGAACGCTCCGGCAGGTCGCCGATAAAGACCGCCTGGCGCGCCATACGCTTCATCTCCGCGATCGCGGCCTCCGCATAGGCCGCGTCGGGGAAGTACTGGAACACCGAGAACGCGAACGCCTTGTCGAAGGACCCGTCGGGGAACGGGAGCCGGTTCGCCGCGCTCACGCGGGCAGTCCGGCCGGGTTGGAGCTCGAGGAACTTGTGCACCATCGCCGGCGAGTAGTCGACCCCCGTGTAGTCGCCCGGAATGTGCCGCGCGAGCATGCCCGCGCCGCAGCCCACCTCGAGCACGCTGACGCCGGGCCCGAGGCCGAGGATCGCGGTGATTTCGCGCGCGACCGCTACGGGGTCGATGGCCGTGTTTTCGAAGCCGTCCAGCGTGCGCAGGTCCGCGGTTTCCGTGCGGCCCTTGCGTTCCCAGACTTCGAGCCAGTCCGTCATGCCGCCGCCTTGCGCCTGCCGAAGCGATCCCAGCTCACGCGCAGCAGGTGCCAGAAGTTGTTCGCGGTCCAGTACAGCACCATGCCGGCGGGGAAAGTGTACAGCAGCACCAGGAACAGGCCCGCCATCGCATAGAGCCGCAAGCGCTCGCGATGGCGCAGGTCCGGCGAGAGCGACGCCGGCTCCTGCCAGCGCGCGGCCAGCGCCGTGAAAGCCGTCATCACGAGCGGCAGCAGGTTGAGGTGGCCGCCGAAGAATGGCAGCACGAACGGCAGTGCCGCCGCGCGGTCCGGCAACGAGAGGTCCTCGATCCAGAGGAAACCTTCGCCCGCCAGCCGGAAATTCTCGCCCAGCATGTCGAAGGCGGCGATGAATACCGGGATCTGGATCAGGAAGCCCGCGAGGCTCTTGAACGTGTAGAAATGGCTGACGCCGTGCTTGCGGTACACCTCCAGGGTGCGGCGGTGCGCCTCTTCACCGCGGCACTCGCGCCGGATGGCGGCGAGCTCGGGGTCGAGCAGGCTCTTCGTGCGGTTCACGTCCGCCTGCCAGCGCTCCGCGATCATGATGAGCGGCGCCATCAGCAGTTTTACGGTCAGCGACAGCAGCAGTATCGCAAGCCAGGCGCGGCCGACGAGGTCCTGCCAGCGGTCGAGGATCCACTGCAGGCCGAATGACAGCCAGCGCAGCGGTTCCCAGAGCACGGCGTAGAGCATGTTCGCAAGCGCCGGATCGACGGCGCGCAGCTGCGCGCCAACGACGGGACCGACATGAAGCTCGAGCGCAAGGGCGGCGCCGTTGGCTGGACGCACCGTGATCACCGGCGTATCGGGTCGATCTTCGCGCGCATCGAAGGTGAGCGGCGCGGCAGATCGCACCAGCAGCGTCCAGAACCGGCCGCGCACGCCCGCCCATTCGCCGGGAGCGAGTGCTCGCGCGACGATCGGCCCATCGCCGCCATCCGAGAGCGTTTCCTGTCCGCCCGCCGCCACCACGACTGCCCGGGCACTGCTGTAGATGCCGCCGAAACCGGGCAGCTCCTCCGGCACCAGTCCCGAACCGCCCGCAATCTCGAGGGCGGCGCCCGGCGGCAGCTCGAGCATCGTCGCCAGCGCCCCGCCGTCGTGCGGCACTTCGTAGCGCTGCAGCAACTGCCGGCCGCCATCCGGAGCGATCACGGTGAGCACCGCAACATTTGCAGGGGCCGCCGCCAGGACCAGTGCCGCGAGCATCATCGGTAGAAACGCCGCATCTCGGTGATCGCCTGTTCGACGCGCGCGGCATCGAGTTCGATGCCCTCCGCCTCGCGGTAGTCCGGGCCCAGCACCTGCGCCAGGCCGCCCGGCGTCGAGACGATGATGCGGCCGGGCTCCACGATCGCGAACGAGTGGTAGCTGCCGGCGATGATCCACTCCCACGACTTTCCGGCGAAGAGATTGCGGCCCATGCCGTAGTCGGACGGATCGCCGCGGCAACCGAAGAGTTCCGGCAGCAAAGTCGCGGGCAAATCGAGGTGCGAACTGCGGTGCCCGAACTTCCGCGGCTCCCGGCCGGGCCAGCGGATCATGAGCGGCGTCTGCAACTGGTACCGCGCGTAATTGCCCGCATGGCCGTAGTACCCGAGGCCCAGGTCGTCGAACTCGAAGCCATGGTCGCCCATCAGCATCAGCACGGTGCTTTCCGCGAGTCCGGCAGCCTCGAGTGCGGCGAGCAAAGGGTCGAGCTGTCCGTCGATCACGCGCAGGCCACGGCGATAGCGGTCCCAGCGCTGCTGCGCTTCCGGATTGCCCGGATAGCGCCGGTCCGCGGGCAGCTCGAAATCGACCGGTCCGATGTCGTAGTCGGAATGATCGAGCCACAGCAGCGCGAAAAACGGCGCCTTCGCTGCGCGCGCTTGCAGCCACCCGGCGAGATCGCGCGAGACCCGTTCGTTGCCCTCGACCCGGCCGAGACCCGCCGCCGAGTGCAGTTCCGCCACGCCCGCGAGCGCGGTGCGGTCCATCTGGGTCGGACTGCCGAAGCCCTTGGCGCTCGCGGCGTAGATCTCGTAGCCCAGTTCGCGGATGCGGTCGAGCAGCAACGGCGCGCGTTCTGCAACGTAGAACGACTCGAAGTAGGTGCTCGGCAGACCGTAGAACATGCCGAAGGCCGCCATGCGCGAGGAATTTCCCGGACTCCAGTGGTCATCGAAAGACAGGCTCTGCCGGCGCAGCGCATCCATCGCCGGCGTGATCCCGACGTCCAGCGCATCGGGCCGCAACCCGTCCACGACAATCCAGAGCAGGTTCGGCAACGATGCCGGCGCCTCGCAACGCAATGGCACGAGCGGGTAGCGCAGCTCGCCCTCCGCGGTCGTCGTGCCCCGGCGCAGCAGGCTCGCCTGGCGCACGCGCTCCGGGTCGACCAGGCCGAATCTCGCGAGCTGGCGCTTCGCAGTCTGCGGGTAATAGAGCGGGATCACGTGAGTGAAGCGGGTGACGGGCGCGTAGGCGGTCGCATCCGCCCAGATGTGCAGCGCCTGGCTCGCAAGCCAGCTGCCGGCGAGCACGCCGGCGATCCATCGGCCGCCAGCCACGGACCGCGCCGCGAGGAAGCGCCTGAGCATGCCCGCGAGCGTCGCCTCGAATACGAGTGCGACCGCGAACACGGCGCCGGCGGCGGCCCAGGTCATGGGCTCGAACAGCGCGGCGACGAACATCGACAGATGCATGCGCCGCTCGGCGTGGATGTTGGTGTCGAGCACCAGGAGTGCGAGCGCGAGCGCGGCCACCGTCACGGCAACGGTCACGACGGTGCGCGGCAGCCTGCCGATCGCGATCAGCGGCCCGAGCAGCGCCGTCATCGCGAGCGCGAGCAGGAATGCGAAGTTCCCGAGCATCGCGAGCGGCGGATAGGCGATGCCGGCAACCGAAGGCGGCCAGTCGTAGCCCAGCAGGTAGCGCAGCCCCACCAGGAAACAGAGACCGGCATTCACGGCGGTGAACCAGCCGGCGAAGCGCAGTTGTGCGCGTCGCGTCACCGGCAGAATTCCCGCGCGAGCGCGGCGATCGCCTCGGCTCCCGCGACGCCGCTCCGGCCCACGTGGTAGACCCAATCGGAGCGCAGACGGACGACGTCGGCGCGAAAGCGCGCGGGGTCCTGCACCAGCTTGCGAACCAGTCCTGGCAACTGCGGGATCTCCGCGGGCGGCAGCAGCGCCCCGAGCTTCTCGCGCGCACGCGCCTCGAGCGGCTCGATGCCGAGTTCGCGCCAGGCTTCATTGCGCGACTTCATCGGCAGGTCGATGTAGACCACGGGCTTCTCGAGGCCGAGGCCGTAGTCGAGCCCGGCGCCCGACCAGTCAGTGATCATCACGTGGGAATCGAACAGCGAGTCCTTCTCGGCCATGCGCTCGACCAGCGCGAAGCGCGGGTTGTCCCGGTGCTTCGCGGCGATGCCGTCGATGACTTCCGGCATCTGCCAGCGCGTCTGGAAATGCGGCCGCAGCGTGAGGCGGAATCCGGCGCCGAGAACGGCGTCCGCGACTTCCATCCCGCAAACCGGCAGGATGGTCTGCGGCCCCCAGGACGGGGCGAGCAGCACGTGGATGTCGGCATCCGCGCGGACCGGCGCCGGGTCGCGCCGCGTCGCGATCAATTCATCGAGGCGGCCGTAGCCGTGCGGGACCAGCCGCTTCGGCGCAAGACCCTTCAACTGCTCGCGCTTCCTGATCTCGCGCTCCATGTGCGGGCCGCACATGAGGATCGTGTCGTAGTGGTCGTAGGAGTCCGCGCGGTCCGCCACATGCGTGCTCACGAGCGTGTGGGTCATGAACACGTAGTGCACCGGGTGCACCGAGCGCTTCAGCTCGAAGTTTCCGAGGTCGAGGATCTGCGTCACCAGCACGCCTGCTTCGACGTGCTGGCAGAACCAGATGCGCCAGAAACCGCGGCCGATGCGGAGCGGCCGCAGGCGCGGCAGGCCAGCCCCGAAGGCCGGGTCGTCCGGATCGGCGCAGGCATAGACGACGCTTTCGCCGAGCGGTCCCGTCAGGTGCTCGAGCACGGGCCGGAAGTGGTGCCAGTCCTGGCTGCTCTCGGCGAGGACGACGATGCGCCGCTCATCGCGCGCCAGCGCGCGGAACTGCCGGTACGCCCGCCATTCGCGGAGGAAGCTCAATCAGGGCGTGACTGCGTTGCGCGGCCTTCCGTGGCGCCGGACTTGCGGCGGAACAGCCCCTTCAGCTTGTACCACCAGGTCTTGACGGCGAGCCCGATCGTCGCGAGAAGACCCACGATCGCCGAGATGACCAGGCTGCCGGTGCTGGGGTCGAGATAGGCCTGCGCCGCAGGCGGCAACGCGAGCAGCAGGACGAGGGCCAGGAGGCGCATGGACAATGATAAGCCGTCAGCGCCGGGGCCGCGCAACCGGGCCCTCGCGCAGGCTGCGGACCTGGGCATGGATGCGCTCCCGCACCCGCGCAAGGTGCGTGGGGTCGTCGATCTCGCCCCAGACAAGGTCGTGCACCACCGGGCAGGCGATCGGGCGTTCGCGCCCCGCGGCCACCAGGCAGCCGGTCTCGTAGTCGAAGAAGAGCGTGTTCCGGAAGGTCCGCTCGGCGATCGCGCACATGAGGGTGAACAATGGCGCCGAGACGCGCGTGATGCCCACGAGCTCGCCCGCGGGGCGGCCATCGAGATCCGCGCGCCGTTTCGACATGTCGGCGAGCCTGCCGTCCTTCACCTGCACCCAGATCTCGTCGCCGGCGCCGGTCGGCCCCGACAGCAGGATCGCGTCCTCCGCAGCCGAGAGCAGGGTCGAGAGCGCGCGCGGCTCGTAGACCAGGTCGGACTCGAGCAGCAGGAATGGACCCTGCACCAGCGTACGGGCGCACCACAGCGAGTACATGCTGCCGGATTCGGCGTAGCGCTCGTTCTGCACGGTGCGCACCAGTCCGTGCATGCGCGCCGCGAGCGTCTCGTACCAGCCCGCGAGGTGGCCGGTCACGACGATCACGTCGCGGATCCCCGCGTCCCGGAGCTGCTCGATGGACTCCTCGACGATCGGGCGATCGCCGAACTGGATGAATCCCTTGGGCCGGTCCGCCACCTCGCCCGCAATGCGAAGCCCGCGCCCCGCCGCGAGGATCACCGCGGTCGTGACCGTGCTCATGCGCGCGCGCCCACGATGCGGGCAAGCGCCGCACAGAGCCCGTCCATCTGCGCACGCGTGATCTCGCCCATGTGCGCGATGCGGAAGATCGAGGGACCCAGTCGCCCCTGTCCCGCGTAGATCACATAGCCCTCCGCCTTCAGCGCATCATGCAGCGCTGCGTAGGTCCTTCCCTCCGGCAGGCGCCAGGACCACAGTACCGACGAGTAGTCCGCCGGGTCGAGCAGCGTCTTCGCGCCCGCCGCGAGGAGCGTCGCTGCGACGCGTTCGGCGCGCGCGCGAAACAGCGCGAGGCGCGCGGGGGCGCCGCCCTGCTCCGCGTGTTCGGCGAGCGCCTCGTGCAGGGCGAAGGCCACCTGAACCGGCAGCGTGAATGGCGAGTAGCCGTCGCCGTGCTGGCCCGCGTGGTATGGGCGCAGGTCGAGGTAGACGCTGTCCTGCGTCGCGGGCTTCTGTGCCCACGCCTGCGCCGTCGCCAGCACGAAGGAGAGTCCCGGCACGCCGTGCAGGCACTTGTTGGCCGTGCCTGCGAGCGCGCCGAGGTTCCAGGACTCCGCTTCGATGCGCTCGGCGCCGAAGCTGCTGACCGCATCGAGCAAGAGCGTCGCCTTGCGCCTCCGGCAGGCTGCACCGATCGCGTCAAGGTCGTTCAAGCGCCCCGTCGTCGTCTCGTGGTGCACCACCGCGACATGGCTGATCGTGCCGTCTTTCGCCACTGCGTCTTCGAGCGCGGCGGCGTCCACCGGCGCGGTCCAGTCGTTCTCGAGCACGCGGTGCGGCCGGCCAAGCGCCGCCAGAATCCTTCCCATGCGCTCGCCATAGACGCCGTTCGCGGCGACCAATGTCGTCCGATCCGGCGGTGCGAAGGTCGAGAGCATCGCCTCGACCGCGCCGGTGCCGGAGGCGGCGAGCGTCGCCGCGGCGAATCCCTGGAGCGAGGGATAAACGGCCTCGAGGCGCGCATTGATCTCCCGCATCAGCCTGGCGAATTCCGGCTCGCGATGGCACCAGTCGCCGCGCGCAAGCGCCGCGCGCACGCGGGCCGAGAGCGTCACCGGGCCGGGATTCAGCAGGATCACGAGGCGAGCCAGGCCGAGAGCCGCGCCGCGACCTCGGGCGGCGTCACGGTCGGGCGCGGGAGCCTGTCCGGCACGCCGGGCAGGATCGGCGCGTGGATGAAGCGCGGCCCCGCGGTCCTGTCCGCGACCGCCGCGGCAAGCGCGGCGGCATCGCCGACGGCGGCGACCGAGGGATAGCCGCTGCCCGCCGCGAGCGCGCAGAAGTCCACCGCCGGTGAAGCCGTCGCCTGGCCGCCGGTGGATTCGTGAAGTCCGTTGTCGAGCAGCACGTGCAGGAGATTCGCCGGTCGCACGAGGCCCACGGTCGAGAGCGCGCCGAGACGCATGAGCGCGGCGCCGTCGCCGTCGATCGCGATCACGCGGCGGCCGGGGCACGCGAGCGCAATGCCGAGCGCGAGGCTCAAGGCGCAACCCATCGAGCCCACCATGTAGAGCTGGTTCGGCGCATCGCCGAGCGCATGGAGTTCGCGCCCGGTGTAGCCCGTGGTCGCGATCAGCACATCGCCGGAGGCGGCTCCCCGGATCGCGGCCAGCATCTCGCGCCGCGTGTGCCGCGCCCCGGGCTTCGCGCGCGTGGCGGCAGGCAGCGGCGCCGGTACGGGCGCCGCGGCGCCGAGCGCTGCGTCCGCGACACTGCCCTTCTGCATCACAAGCGCATAGGGCCGCCGCTCGGCGCGGAAATGCGCGAACGCTGCGTCAAGGGCGGGTCCGATGTCGTCCTGCCGCGACGGGAATGTCGCCCAGGGAATCTCCATGAGCTCCAGCATGCGCGGGGTGATCGCACCCATCAGCGCATGCTGCGGCTCATCCGCCGCGCCGCCCGGCTCGCCGCGCCAGGTCACGATGAGGAGCGCCGGAATGCGGAAGGTGTGCGTCAGCGAGGTGAGCGGACTCACCGCATTGCCGAGGCCGGAGTTCTGGAACATCGCGACCGCGATTCTGCCTGCGAGCGCAGAGCCCGCAGCGATCGCGACCGCGTCGCCCTCGTTCGCGGCCGGCACGTAGCGCAGGGAGGCGGAGCCGATGACGTCATTGATGAAGGGCGTCAGGTAGGAACAGGGCACGCCCGTGTACAGGCCGATGCCGCGCGCGCCCGCGGCCGCAATGAAGGCCCGGGCCTCGATCATCCGAACTCGCTCGCCGCCAGCACGTCGTCGAGGCTGTCCACGTCGAGCCAGTGCCCGGTGGTGTAGATCACGCGGATCTTCTCGCCGCGGCGCATCAGCTCCGCGAGCACCGACTGCATCTTGGCGTGCCGGTTCGCCGGGTCCGCGGCGAGCTTCTGCACGACGTCGCGCAGTCGCGGCAAAGCCTGCGCCGCGACCCGCAGGAATCCCATCCATTCGCCGTGGATGCGCGCCTCCGGCAGGCCTTCGCCGACCGACTCGAGCCAGACCTGCTGGTAGAAGTTGCGCCGCGAATGCGGCTGCGTGCAGGCGACGTAGTCGGCCGCACGGCCGCGATTGGCGGATTCGCGCCAGTCGGTGTCCACCGCGATCGCGAACTCGTCGCCGGCCTCGTTGAGCGCGTCCAGGATGTAATGATTGAAGATCACGTCGCCGTAGGACACGAACAGGTCCATGGAATCGTCGGCGTCGGATTCCAGCCCTTTCGCGAGCGAGACCAGCTCGCCGGAGTCGGCATACTCCGGGTTGTCGGCGTAGGCGAGCGACGGCAGGTCGATCGCCTCCTTGTGCCAGCCGCGCACCACGCCGATGCGCTTGATTCCCGCCGCGTTGTAGGCCGAAACGATGTGCGACAGCAGCGGCCGGCCGCGCACCTTGACCATGGTTTTGGGGCGCAGCTCGGTGAGCTCGCCGAGTTCGGCGCCGCGCGAGGCCGCGAGGATCAGCGCGCGGCAGCGAAGCTGCCGCCGGGGCAGGTAGCGCTCCTCCGCCTCCTGGAGCTCGGAGGCACCCTGCAGGCGGAAGATCTCCTTGACCGGCGCAATGCGGTCCTCGACCGAGCGCAGGTTCTCCTCGCGCACGATCGTGGCGGCCGTCTCCTGCATCGTGGTCACCGCCGCGCGCAGCAGGTGATTGGCCCAGATCGCGAGCGAGAAGCCGGCCTCGCGGAACACCTCGGTCGGCGTCGAGTGATACTTGGTCGGCACGATGACGACCGGCAGCCGGTCGCCCCATTCCTTCTTGAATGCGAGCACTTCGGTCGGGCGCGACAGCGCGCTGTGGATCAGGATCGCGTCGGACCCCGCCGCGTGGTACGCCTCGGCGCGCCTGAGCGCCTCGTCGAGCCCCCAGCCGGCGATGAAAGCCTCGGTGCGGGTGACCAGGCGGAAGTCGTCGTCACGCTGCGCGTCCTTGCCGGCCTTGATGCGGCTGCAGAACTCGTCGACGTCGGACAGCTGCTGCCTGTCGCCGTCGATGAAGCTGTTGGTCTTCGGGAACAGCTTGTCCTCGATGCAGACTGCGGCAATGCCGCGGTCTTCGAGCTTGCGCACCAGCCGGCGCACGTTGTTGAAGTTGCCATAGCCGGTGTCGCCGTCCAGCAGGATCGGGACCGTGGTGGCGTCCGCCATGAACTCGAGCATCTCGAGCACCTGGGTCCAGCTGGCCTCGTTGTTGTCGCGCACGCCGTACTGCGCCGACAGGCACAGGCCCCCCGCCCAGATGCCCCTGAAACCGGCCTCCTCGGCGATGCGCGCGCTGATGCCGTTGTGCGCCTCGAGCAGGAATTCGAGCTGCGGGCTCTCCAGCAGTTCGCGAAAGCGCGTGGTTTTCCGCCGCGTATCCACGGCGGGAAGTCTAGCCGAGTCGCCGGATGGCCGCCCGCGGGGTGCGCGGCGGCGGTGGCTCAGGTCTTCGGGCCCGAGCGCCAGGCCTGGAGCCAGGCGGTGAATTCGTCAGGCGGCAGCGGCCTGGTGAAAAGGAAACCCTGCGCGAAATCGCAACCCAGGGTCACGAGCTGCTGCGCCGCCTCCTCGTCCTCGACGCCCTCGGCGACCACCTCGAATCCGAAGGCGTGGCCAAGCGCGATCGCCTGCTCGACGACCTTGCGGTCTCCCTTGTCCCTCTTCATATTCATCACGAACGAGCGATCCACCTTGATCTCGTCCACCGGCGCCTGCTTGAGGTAGGCGAGCGAAGTGAGCCCGGTCCCGAAATCGTCGATCGAGACGCGCACACCGAGCTCGCGCAGCGCGGCCAGCACGTCGTGGCTGCGCTCCCGGTCCGCGAGCAGCGCGTTCTCTCCGACCTCCACGGTCAGCCGCGAAGGATCCACCGACCACTGGCCGGCGGCATTGCGGATCACGTCTACGAGGTCCGGGTTGCCGATGATGGAGGGCGTCACGTTGACCGAGATGCCGATGGCGCCGACCGATTTCGGCCATTCGGAGAGCTGGCGCAGGGCGCGATGGAAGGCGAAGCGCGTCAACGGGTCGATCTGGCCGGTCATCTCCGCGAGGTCGATGAAGACCTCGGGCGGCACGTTGCCTGCGTCGGGCCGGTTCCAGCGCATCAGCGCCTCGGCCCCGACCACGCGCAGGTCCGGGAGCGAAAGCTTCGGCTGGTAGGCCAGTACGAGATCGCCGTGCTCGAGTGCCACGGCGAGCTGGGTCTCGAGGTCCCAGCCGGCGACCAGTTCGTCGGTACGGCGCGGGGCATACACGGCCATCGGCTGCGAGGTCTTCCAGGCCTCGAGCAGCGCAAACTCGCCGCATTGCATGAGCGCCTCGGGCGTGCGCGCGTGGCCCGGGAACATCGCAATGCCGATCGAAAGCCGCACGCAGGCCTGTTGCCCGCCGCCCGAGAGCGGCTCGGCGCCGGTGCGCAGGATCTTGTCGGCGGCGAGCATCGCGTGGCCTTCGTTGCGGAGGTTCGACAGCACGAATACGAACTTGCGCTCGCCAAGACGCACGAAGTAGTCGCCCTGCTTCGCGACCTGCGACAGCCGGTTGCGCAGCTCGTCCAGCATGCGTCCGGCCGCCTCGCGGCCGGCGGATTCCACGAGTCGCTCGACTTGGTGTACGTGCACCACGAGCACGGCCATGCCGAACAGCCGGCTGCCGCGAGCGGCGAGGCGGTGGCGGATCGCCTCGAGGCAATCCGCATAGGCGCTGCCGCCTGCGGCCATCGGGGATGCAGCCATGACGCCCTACAGTGACAAAGCGCGCGGTCCGGGGCCGTGACGGCCGGCGCAAAAATATGGCAAACGCGCGGGCCGGAGGCAGAAAACAAAGGGGGCCGAGTGCCTCGGCCCCCTGGAAAGTGCAATCCGGCTTGCGACGCCTAGAAAGTGACCGAGGCCCTCGCGTACCAGAACCCGCCATTGATGCCGAATGGCGAGGTCAGGGCAGGACGCACGCCGAGGAACTGGGATGTCGGATCCTGCTCAGCGCCCGGAAATATATCGAACACGTTCTCGCCGCCAATCGTCAACGTATAACGATCGCCGAATTTGAAGCGCGCCTCGAGATCGACAATGTAATTGTCGCCGTATCTGTACTTGTCGGACGCATCGCCGGGGCTGAACAGGCCGGCGGTCGTCGACCAGCTGCCGTAGTAAGCGAGGCGCACCAGGCCGGAGAACATGCCGCCCGTCGAATAGTCGAAGGTCAGCAGCGCCCTGTCGACCGGCGTCTGGTTCTTGAGATCATAGACTCGTGACGCGTTGATCGTGCCCGGCGCGACGTTGGAGACGCCCTGCTCGTTGTAGTTGTACCTGATGTCCACGCCCAGTTCGCCGCCGCCGACCGGGACTGAACTGGAAATGGCCAAATCGAAGCCTTCGATCTCGGAGTCAAACCCGTTCACGAAGAAATTGGCATTGCTGCCGAGCAGGAGATTCGCCTCCGCCGGCGGGATTCCTGCGGCGATCAGCAGCGCCACCTCGGCCGGTCCGATCGTGTTCGTCAGGAGCGCCAGGCGGTCGTCGATCTCGATGTGGTAGAAATCGAGCGTGACGCTCGTCGTGTCGGACGCCGCCCACACCAGGCCAGCGGTGTAGCTCTGGGAGTCTTCCGGAACCAGCGGAACCGCGCCGAGTGCGATTGCAATCGGGTGAGATACCGGGTAGGTGCCGTTGGGAATGAGGTTCCCGAACTGGTCCGACGTGGTGGTGACATTCAGCGTATTCACCTGGCCCGGCGTCGGTGCGCGGAAACCGGTGCTTGCGGTGGCGCGCACCGCAAAGTCGTCGGTGAACGCGTACCGCAGCGACAGCTTCCCGTCCGTCGTGTTCCCGAACTCATCGTAATCCTCGTAACGCACCGCAACGGCGCCGGACAGGGCATCGGTCAGATCGGATTCCAGGTCCACGTAGGCGGCCCAGCTGTCGCTCTCGAAACTGCCTGCCGATTCGACCGGAAAGCCCTGGAAGCCGTCGGACCCGACGCCGAAGATGGCGGCCGTAGGGCCGGCCTGGATCGAAGCCAGGTCGCCGGCGCCGATCTCGTAGGTCTCGTTGCGCAACTCACCGCCGAAGGCGAGGTTGAGAGGCGAGTTGGCAAACGTCTTGACGAAATCCAGATTGAATCCGCTTTCCTCCTGCGTCAGCGTTCCCGGGCGGAACGACGTCGGCGACAGGCGCCCGAGGCTCGGATTGATGCTCGAGGAGAGCGTGTAATCGGCCTCGTGCTCTCCATACCGCACCCGCGCATCCCAACTCAGGGTGTCGGTCAGTTCGCCACGCACGCCGACCAAGATGCCCATATCCGTCAGGTCGGCGCCGAAGTCCGGGTTGTAGCCCCCGGGGAACAACGTGTGAATCGGATTGCGCAACACCCAGCCGCTCGGGCTGGCAGCGCTGGCCGTCAGGTAGTCGGCAGGATTTCCGCCAGCGGCGGTAATCGCGTTCACCTGCGCCACCGTCGCGTTGTCCGGCAATCCATCACTGCCCGGCAAGCCGGAAGCGTTGATGACGCTGTCGATCTGCAGCGTCGTGCGCGCGGAAAGGGCTATCTGGTCGGCCGGATTGGGGAGCACCGGCCTGCGATAAAAGAAGTCGGAGACGACCTCGGCTTCCATGTAGTTTGCGTTGCCGTAGATCTCAACCCCGTTGCCGACCGTGATCCCGGCGTTGACGAAGAACTTCAGCTGGTCGACATTGGGGTCGCCCCAGCGCTGTCCGAGGCCCTCTTCCGGCACCAGGTTTGCGCCGACGATCGCACCTACCGCTTCCGCATCGGGTCGCGCGGCGCCGCGCGAGGTCTCGTCCGAAGTGGAATACTCGCCGGAGATATTGACGAATCCGTCGCTGCCCAGCGGCAATCCGATGTTGCCGTTGACGGACAGGCGCTCGCCGTCGCTCTCCGCATACTGGCCATACTGCGCCGAGAGCGCACCGCCTTCGCTCGCATCCTTCAGGATGACGTTGATCACGCCGGCGATCGCGTCCGATCCGTACTGCGCGGAGGCGCCGTCGCGCAGGATCTCCACGCGCTCGATGGCGGCAGCGGGAAACGTGGACCAATCAACGCCCTGCGCACCCTGGTTGACGGTTCCGAGCGGCGCCAGCTGCAGATTGACGAGCGCGGAACGGTGCCGACGCGCGCCATTCACGAGGACCAGCGTGTGGTCCGGGGAGAGATTGCGCAGGCTGACCGGGCGTATGAACGAGGTTCCGTCCGCGATGGGGAAGCGCTGCGTATTGATCGAAGGGCTGATGCGCGTCATCGAATCGGTCAGGTCGAAAGCCGCCTGCTCGCTGACGGCGGCCCCCCCGACGATGTCGATCGGTGACAGGGATTCGGTCGCGGATACGTCGGCCCTGCGGGTACCCGTCACCACGACTGCGGAAAGTTCGGACTGCGCATGGGCCGCCTCGCCCAGTACGATGGCGACGCCCATTGCCACGAGTGATGCCGGACGCGGCCGGAGGATGCTGTTCATGGTCCTGCCCCTGGTTGTGCCCGTTCCCGCGGGCGTGTTGTATGCGGGAGTTTCCCCGTAAAGGTCAAATATCGCAAGTCCGCGTGGGTGTTGCCGCGGCGCTACGCGCCAGTCCGGCCTGGGACTGAACGGCAAATGGGCCCGCCGGGATTCGAACCCGGGACCAAGGGATTCGCGTGATCCCGCCGTTTCCGGCGGGCGCGGACTATCTCTTCACCCGCGGCCGTGCCGGCCGTGTGGGTGCGGGACGCTCGCGCCTGTCATCAAGGGCACTGAAGCCCCCAGGTAGTCTCTGCACCTTCCGGCAGTGCACCGCCGGCTTGGCTCAGGATTGCCATCAGCCGCCCCTGCGCTGGAAGGTTTCCCTGAATTCGTCCCGTCCACCCGGGCCCTTTCGGGCTCGGGGCACCTTCTGAAAGATGAGTCCCCTGCTCTCACCGCTGAGCTACAGGCCCGGCGGCAGCATAGCGAAATCAGCGGGAAATTGAGAAAATATGCGGCGACATCCGGACGGCACCCCACGTCCCCCGACCAGGAGTTGAGACAATGAGCGATGAGAGACTTTCCCGGCGCCGGCTGCTGAAGGGCGCCATCGTGGGCATCGCCGCGGTGCCGGCAGCGGCCTTGATCGCGCGCGGTGCGGGCGCCATGACGCCGCTTTCCGAAAGCGATCCGGCGGCGAAATCACTGGGTTACGTCACCGACGCCAAGCGAGTGGATGCCGCCACGAGCCCGACGTACAAGGCCGGGCAGACTTGTGCCAACTGCATCCAGTACACGGGCAAGCCCGGCGCGGCGGAGGGCGGCTGCCCGATTTTCCCGAACCACACGGTCAGGGCCGCCGGATGGTGCAAGGTCTGGGTCGCGAAGCCGGCCTGACTTCCGCCATTCAGTTCGCATTCAGCGCGGCGTCCGCAGACTGGCTTCGTCGGTCCCGGCTGCCGCCGGCCCTCAAAGGAATCCGGCAGACTGGGGTGCCTCGGAGCCCGGCGAACTGACGGCAGCCGGACCGGCATGCATCTCCCAAAAAAAGAAACCCCGCCTTTCGGCGGGGTCAGGTCCCTCTTGGTTCGTCGTCGGGCCGGTGGTCCGGCTTTGTGTTGGAATTCACCAGGTTTGCTGTCGGGCCAGTCCCGGCGACGTCACTCCCCCGCGGTGGCCATGCCCACCTTCCTTCCCTTCAACCGGTGCCCAGCATCCCCCTCTGGCGCGGAAAGAGACAACTTGCGTGCCATCCTGAAAGAGGTCCTTTAGTATCAATAAGTTGAACCAGCTTTGGGCTGGCCGAAGATCCTGATTATGTCGAAATCGTAAGAAAACCCGACAGGACCACTGATTGCGCGACCCCCGCTTTCCGGAACTCGAGCCGGCCGCCACACGGCGCAGTGAGAGCGTGCGGCTCGAGAAGGCGCTGGCGGATGCCGGCGTCGCCTCGCGCCGCGACGGCGAGCTCGCGATCCACGCCGGGCGCGTGCGCGTCAATGGCCGCACGGTTCGAGTCCTGCCGTACCGGGTGGACCCGGCACACGATCTGATCGAGTTCGACGGCGAAGTGGTGGACAGCGCGCGGCGCGGGCCCGGGCGGGCACGCGGGCGGATCTACCTGATGCTCCACAAGCCGCGCGGCGTGATCTCAACCGCGCGCGATCCGGGCGGGCGGCCAAACGTGGTTGCGATGGTGGAACACGCGGTGCCGGCGGGCGAGCGCGTCTATCCGGTCGGAAGACTCGATGCGGACTCGACCGGGCTCGTACTGCTCACCAACGACGGCGAGCTTGCGCACCGGCTGGCGCACCCGCGGCACGGCGCGGCCAAGGAATATCGCGTCGCGGTGCAGGGTGCACTGCCGCAGGAGGCGCTGGATCGCCTCCGGCGCGGCCTGTTCCTCGCCGAACGGGATTCGCCCACGGGCGGCGCGAAGCGCGCGCGCCTCGAGCACCTGCGCGTGCTGCGGCGCGCCCGCAATCGGCGCCAGGGGGACCTTGCGCTCGTCGCGATCACGCTGCACGAAGGCCAGAACCGCGAGATCCGCCGCCTGTTCGCACGCGTGGGCGCAAAGGTCAGAAGCCTCGAACGAGTGGCGATCGGCCCGCTCAAGCTCGGCGCGCTGCGCACGGGCCAGTTCCGGCTGCTGCGACCCGAGGAGGTGCTGGCACTCAGGCGCTCGGTGCACCTCGGCTGATGCGGCCGCTACACTCCACGAATGCCCGACTCCAGCCGCCGCCTCGCGACCTGGCTGCTCGCGATCATCGCGTTCCTGGTCGCATACGGTTCGCTGTACCCCTTCAGCTTCGCGGATGCGGGCGGCGCGGGGCCGCTTGAGCTGCTGCGCACGCTCGGATTCGCACGGACCACGCGCGGCGACATCGCCGCGAACATCCTGCTCTACCTGCCGCTCGGCGCCTGCATTGCCTGGCTGCTCGCGAATCGAACGGGCGGGTTGATCGCGGCGCTCGCCGCGACGCTCGCCGGGGCTGCGTTGTCATTCGGGGTCGAGTTCGCGCAGCTCTACGAGACGCGTCGCGTCGCGAGCCTCGGCGACATGTTCTACAACACGATCGGCGCCTGCGCCGGCGCCTGGTTGGCGCTCGCGATCGCGGCGGCCAATCGCCGGCTTCGCGCCTCGCCGTTTGCGGGCCCGTTGCAGAACCCGGTCGCCATGGCGCTCGTGCTGTCGTGGGCCGGCTACCGGCTCGCGCCCTTCGCGCCGGTCATCGATCCGCAAAAGTGGTCTGCCGCATTCACGCCGCTTGCCGAACCGGGCTGGTGGACGGCGGGGCGGATCGCTCCGCACATGACTGCCTGGCTCGTGATCTCGCTCGCCGGTCAGCGCATCGCACCCGGGCGGCCCTGGCTCGCCCTTGCGCTCACGATGGCAGCGGTGCTCGCGGGCCGCGTACTGTTTGCGGGTCTCGCCCTCGACCCGGCCGAGGTCGCCGGCATGGCCGCGGCATTCGCATTCGCCGCCCCCCTCGCGCGCTTGCAGCCGGAACGCGCCGCTTCCGCGCTCGCGGCCGCGATGGTGGTGCTGATCGCGATCCAGGGCCTCGCGCCCTTCGACTTCCAGGTCGCCCAGGACCGGTTTGCCCTGGTGCCGTTCGCGGAGTCGCTGTTGCAGTACCGCGCCGCGAGCCTGACCGACATCTTCCTGCGCTGCTTCACGAGCGGAGCGCTGGTGTGGCTGCTGGTCCGGGGCGGGCTCACCGTCTTGCCCGCGACCGCGATCGGGGCCGGGCTCGTGTTCACGGTCGAACTGCTGCAGACCTGGCTGCCCGGCCACACGGCCGACATCACCGACCCGCTGCTGGCAACCGCCGCCGGCGGCCTGATCGCCGTGTTCGAGCGGGCGGAAAGCGGCCGGTAAGCCCCCACCGCGCCCGATCGGGAACACGACCTGCCCGCTCTGGTCTATCGTCACGCCATGACCGCACTCCTCGCCACCCTGCTGGTCTGGGCCGCCGCCGGGCAGACCACCGGCGCGGACGCGCCGCCCGCCCCGCAGGCGACCCCTTCGCCCGCCGGGCTGGACGAACGCATCGAAGCCTACGAGCTGTTCCGCGGCCACTTCGACGCCGGCCGCTACCAGGAGGCGCTGCCCTTCGCCGAGCGCGTGGTGACGCTCACCGAGCCGCGCGCCGACCGCGACGTCGAGCTGCCGACCGCCTGGAACAATCTGGCGGCCACGCATTTCCTGCTCGGCCGCTACGATGCGGCAGAAGTGAACTACCTGAAGTCGCTCGAACTGCTGGAGGCGACCCAGGGCATCTCCTCGCGCCGTCTGATCGTGCCGCTCGCCGGACTCGGCGCGGCGCATGCCTCGCGCGACCAGCGCGCGATCGGGGCCGGGTATTACGCGCGGGCACTCGCGGTCAGCCGCCGCGCCGAAGGGCTGTTCAACCTCGCGCAACTGCCGTTCGTCGAACAGGCTGCCGACAACCTGCAGGCGCTGCGCGATTTCGCGGGCGCCGAGCGGGAGCGCCGCTACACCCTGCGTATCGTCGAGCAGAACTTCGGCTACGGCGATCCACGCACGCTGCCGGCGCTGCAGCAACTCGCGGATTTCTACGAGCGCATGGGCGAGTACGTGGCCGCGCGCACGATGTACCTGCGCATCCGCGACGTGACGATGCAGGAGAGCGGCGGCTACAACCCCGAATCGATCCGCGCGCTGCTCGGCATCGCACGCACGCACCGGCTGCAGTTCATGGTCGACCCCGAGGTGGTCGAGGGGCAGCAGGCCGCGCGCGACAGCATCACGGGCGAGGTGCTGTCGAGAGGGCAGCAGGAAGGGCGCGTGCCGGCGCCCTCGGTGGACCGCACGGGCTTCCATTCGGTCCGCACCGCGCTCGAACTGCTGCGCGCGACTCCGGACCCGCCGAAGCAGCTCCTGCTCGACACGCTGGTCGAACTCGGAGACTGGTACCAGGCGACCGGCCGGTCCAGCCTCGCGCTGCCGAGTTACGAGGAAGCGGCAGCAATTCACGCGGCCGCGTCCGATGAGGGACTCAGCAGTCCGCTCATGTTGCCGCAGATGATCGCCTATCGGCCGCCGTTCGCCGCCATGCGCGGGATCAATGCGGCGCCCGGAAAATACCGCATGCGCCGCACCGTGTTCGAGTTCCAGGTCACGGAGTCCGGCGAGACCCGGGACATCGCCGTGGCCGAATCCGACATGTCGGAAGGCCAGCTCATGCAGTCGCGGCGCGCGCTCACGCGCGCCATCTACCGGCCGCGCTTCGAGAACGGCAAGGCGGTCGCGAGCACGGGCGTGCGTTTCACCAGCGAGTGGAACGAGCTCGTGCAACCCGAGCAGCCGGCGGAGTCTCCGGCGGAAGCAACCGGGAAAGGCTAGCCGCCGGGCGGCGGCGGTTCCTGGCCCGAGGGCGTCGTGGCCGCGGGCTGCTGCGCCGCAGCCGGCGGCGCGGGCGCCTGCTGCGCGGCCGGCACCGAGGGCAGGGCCTGCGCCTGCTCCCGCTCCGCGAAGGGATTGCGCAGCAGCAGGCGGATCGATTCCTGCTCCGGCAGTTCCACGGCGACCTTGGCGCCCGCATCGCGCATCGCGCGCTGCGTCGCGATCTGCAGCGGCTCGCGGCCGCCGAGCGCGCGGCCGGGTTCGCGTCCATAGCCGGTGTAGGTGATCGCATCCACGCGCCCGCCGCTGCCGTCGTACACGGTGAGCAGGTAGCGGATCGTCACGATGTAGGCTTCGCCCGCGACATCCTTCGGCGTCAGGAACGAGTACTCCTCGAAACGCGGCTCCAGCACCATCACCAGCGGCGGGCGCAGGTCCGAGACCCGCGTCGGGTCCTCGACCGGCACCAATTCGGCGAACATCGCCTTCAGCAGCCAGTCGAGGTTGGTGACGTGCGCGGGACCGAGCGTCACTTCGTAGTCCACCTGGCCGCGGGTCTCCTTGTGCACGTACTCCCGGAACTCCTTGGAAAAGTAGATGCCGACGCGCGCCGGTTGGCGCTCGATCAGGGGCGGCGGCAGGGATGCCTGGGTGGCCACGCGCTGCGCCTGGCAGCCCGCGAGCAGCAGCAGCGTGAACCATGCGAAACACCGAGGGGGGATGCCGGTCATGAGCTGCTCCGTCGCGGTGACTGGCCCGGGGGCAGGCCCACGAATACGCCGCCGTTCCTGGCGCACAGGATGCGCATCAGCGTCGAGTAACGCATGCTCGTGTGCTGCGCATACTGGCCGGGAATCGGGAATCCGAGCGCGTGGATGCGGACCAGCCGCTCGCCCGTCTTGTCGGAACGGTTGATGCGATCCACGGTATCCACCACGTCCTGGATCGAGGGGCCGGTGAACTCGTCGCCGAACACGTAGATGCTGATCGGGTGCTCGCGGGTCCAGAAGGTGCGCACCGCGGCGATGATGCCCTCCGACGGGCTCGAGTTCGAGAACGCCTGCCAGCTGCGGAAGCGGTCGAGGATTGCGCGCCGGCGCGCGGGCGTGTCCGGGATCCACTTTCCACGGTACTCGCTGAACATGTAGCCGCCCTCGTCGTCCATCACCTGGATGCCCTTGAGCTTCGGGTAGATGTTGAGCACCTCGGACAGCTTCTGCTCGGCGTAGCGCCAGTTCTGCGTCTGCATCGAGCCCGAAGTATCCACGATGATGATGACGTATTCGCTGTCGATCGGGATGCCCGCGACCGGCTGGTTGTAGACCTGCTGGCGCTGGATGGCGCGCGCCTGGCGGGTCTCGTCGATCAGCGTCTTGCGCGCCTCGGCGAGCGTATCGGTCAGCTTCTTGAGCGCGTCCTCCTCGTCGGTGCTGGCCTTGTGCTTGCCCTCGATCGAGGACAAATCGCCGCGCAGGCGCGCGAGCCGCTTCTGCTCCTCGGACAGCTGTTCGATGCGCGCGCGCAGCTCGCGCTCGAGCACGAGGGCCATGCCGCGGATGTCGAACACCTCGCGCTCCATCTGCTGGATCTGCGCGTCGAGGTCCTGCCTGGCCTGCTCGAGCTGGATCGGCTGGCCGAACTCGTTCAGCACCAGCAGCAGGATGATCGCCCCGAAGCCGCAGCAGATGCAGTCGAGGAACGACATGCTGAACGTCTCGGTGTCGCGGCGCGTGCGGCGCTTCACGGCCAGTCCTTCGCCGGGCTCAGGAAGCCGCCGCCGGTCGCGAGCGTGAGGCGCCAGAAGAAGATCGGCGCCGAGGGATCGCCCTCCATCGGCAGCAGCACCACGTTTACCGGCGGCGGCGCCGGCGGCAGGGACTTGACCGCGTCCTGCATCAGGTCCTCGCGCTGCTCCATGGTCACGAGCGTGCGCACCAGCGGCGGCTTCTCGCCCTGCGTCGGCAGCCCGTCCGTCACCAGGATCACGTTGTCGGGCGCCGGCTGCAGCGCCTTGATGACGGCGAAGGCGTTGAGCAGGCTGGTGCCGCCGGTGGGCGCGGTCCCGCGCAGCGCGGCGAGCGCGGCTTCGGTCTGGCGCGAATCGCGCACGTTGAGCCAGCGGCCCGCGCTGCCCTCGACCAGGGGCCGCGCCTGCGTGTCGAAGGCATAGACCTGGAACTGCGTGGTGTCGGGCAGCCGCGCCAGCACCCACTCGATCGTGTTGACCGCCTGCTGCCACTTGGTCGAGCGGATGCGCCGCTCGGGCGGCATGTTGCGCAGGCGGATGATGTTGACGACGGTCTCGTCGAGCATGCTCGCCGACGCGTCGATGAGGATCAGCACGCGGCT
>JBQTKF010000007.1:0-4372 GCA_052386355.1 Gammaproteobacteria bacterium | reverse complement strand
ATCGGCGACCTGCCGGAGCGTTCGCATTCGCCGGATCACCGGCTCTACCGCCGCGAGCAGTTCGCCGGCTGGCGGGTGACGCCGGGGTTCTACAATCCCGACCGATTCAACGTGTATTGGAACAAGGCCGGAGCGGCCTAGGCGGGCTCAGCTCTTGTTGTAGGGGTCGAAGCCGCCGAACTTGTCGCGGCCGGCCGAGCCGGATTCTTTCGGCTTCTTTTCGCCGCCGCCGACGAATTCCGCCTTGCCGTCGGCGCCAACCACCTTGCGGAGCATCATGGTGCTGACCAAGGAGAGCTCCCCGGCCTTGCGCACCGAATCCTCGGACAGGGGCGCCGCGACGTTGACGGCCTCCGCGCGCCCTGACGCAGGCACCTGGCCGGTTTCCGCAATCGCCTTCAGCTCGTCGTGGCCGACGATCTCATAGTGGCCGGTGGCGGCATCGCGCGCGAGCAGGCCGTCCTTGCCGCTCTCGGCGAGCTTGCGGATCTCGAACTGGGCCCGGCCGTCGCCCGACTTCAGGACCTTTTCGAGCGCGGCGGTCGAAACAAGTTCGAGTTCGACGCTCGCCTCGACGCGGCCGACCCATACGTTGCGGCCGCGCGGATCCTCGGCGACCCGGGAATCGCGCTTGATGCGGACGGTCTTCGAGGGGTCATCGGCCATGTCCGATTATAGGATTGGCGGCCGCACGGGGGCAGATTCCATCTCCTGGAATGACGCGATTCACATTCCTGCGGGCGGGCGTGGAGGATTGCCTTTGCCCGTGGTCGAATGCATCCTGACGGCGGCCGGGAGGCACCTTGAGGAAGACACTGGCAATCGGGCCCGCCCTGCTCGCCGCCCTGGCGATGCCGTGGCTTGCCGGGGCGCAGGAAGTCGCGCTCACGGTGCCGCGCAACCTCCGGCAGCTGACCGACCGCGCCGCTTTCATCGTGCGCGGCAATGTCGCTAGCGCGCACGTCGAAATGCACCCGGAGCTCAAGGGCCTGCACACAATCGTGGTCACGCTGCGGGTGAAGGAAACCCTGAAGGGGCCGGTGCAGCGCGAATTCACCTTCCGCCAGTACGCCTGGGACCTCCGTTCCCGTATGGGCGAGACCTCCTGGCGCAAGGGTGACGACGTGCTCCTGCTCATGATCGAGCCCAGCCGCTACGGCCTGTCGAGCCCGGCTGGCATGGGGCAGGGAAGATTTCTCATCACGCGCGATGCCTCGGGCCGCGAGATTGCCGTCAATGGCGCAGGCAATGCGCGCCTGTTCGACGGCATGGCGGCCGCCGGGGCGGCCAAGGCCGCCCCGGTCTCGGCTGAATCGATGCGCCTGCTGGCGACGCATCGGCAGGGTCCGATCGAGGCGGCGGGGTTGACCCGGCTGATCCGGGAGATCGTCGATGCGGGCCGCTGAGCGCAGGTGGCGGTACGGCGGACGCGCGGTGGCGTTGCTCGCGTTCGCCGGCCTCGCGGGCACTGTCCATGCGGGGGGCCCGATCGCGGTGCGGAGCAACGGGCTGCCGTATGCCTGGAGCGCTGCGACCATCGGCTATCGCACCGACAACGGGCCGCTCAGTCCGCTGGTGAACGAATCGGACGCGCGTGGCCGCGTCGTCTCGATGTTCAACGTCTGGCAATCGGTGGCGACGTCCGGCATCTCGTACTCGCGAGACGGCTTCATCAACGCCACCGGCGCCTTCGCGGGCGGCGACGTCGATACGGCCGCGGAGTTCGCCGCGGTCGACGCCAGTTGCGGCAGCGGGGCCCAGAACCCCGTCGTCTATGACGCCAACGGGACGATCCTGACCGACCTCGGCGCCGATACCACTTCCGTCATCGGCATCGGCGGGCCCTGCGCGATCGGCGCCACCAATATCGTCTCGGCCTTCATCGTCATGAACGGCCTGTTCCAGGACGGGCAGGCGGGCCCCCAGGACATCACGGCCGCGCTGTTCGACGCGGCGATCATCCACGAGATCGGGCACTTCTCGGGGCTCGACCATTCCCAGATCAACGTGAACTGCACGAGCCAGGGAGGCTGCGGGGCCGACGACCTCGCCGGCCTGCCCACGATGTTCCCGTTCCTGGTGAGCGCCACGCAGGGGCAACTCTCGATCGACGACATCGCCTGGATCTCGCGGCTCAACCCGAGCGGCAGCTTTGCGACCACGCACGGCACCCTGAGCGGCGTTGTCTACTTTTCCGACGGGCAGTCGCACGCGCAGTTCGTCAACGTGATTGCGCGGCCGCTCGACACGGGCCTCAACCAGGACCGCACCAGCGCCGTCTCGGTGATCTCGGGCTACCGGTTCCGCGCAATCCATGGCAATCCGCTGACCGGCGACGGCCCGAGCTCGTTCGGCTCCGTCGATCCCGCGCACATCGGCCTGTTCGAGATTCCGGTGCCGGCCGGTTCCTACACGATCGAGGTCGAAAGCATCGACCCCGATTTCACGGACGGCTCGAGCATCGGGGGCTACCAGATCGCAATGCCAGGCACCGCGCCCGCGCCACTCGGTCCTGTCGTCGTCACGCCGAACATGACGGCCTCCGGGAACGACGTCATCCTGATCGGCACGCCGCCGCGCTTCGACCAGTTCGAGGGACCGTGAAGGTGCAACCGCTTCGTGCCGCGAGTGCGCTGGCCGCGGCCGGGATGCTGGCCGCGATCGCGGCTTGCGGCGGTGGCGGGGGCGGTGGCGGCGCTCCGGCGCCGGTTCCGCCGCCGCCGCTCAGCATTTCGACGGTCTCGCTCGCCGCCGGCACGGTGGGCGTCGGCTACAGCCAGACCGTCGTGGCAACGGGCGGTACGGTTCCGCGGACCTTCAGCGTCAGCGCGGGCGCCTTGCCCGCGGGCCTCGCGCTTGCTGCCGGGACCGGGGTCGTCAGCGGCACGCCGGCAGGGCCGCCCGGCACCGCGAATTTCACGATCTCGGTGGTCGATGCCGGCGTGCCGCAGCAGTCGGACTCGCAGGCGCTCAGCATCACGATCAATGCGGTCGCCGTGGGCCGCAACGACTCGATCGCGACCGCGACGCCGATCGGCAACGGCGATTTTGCCGCGTCCATCAGCCCAAGCGGCCACCCGAACTCGGTATTCAACCCGGACCAGGACTTCTACCGTCTCGTGACGACCGCGGCCTCCACGGTGACCGTGGACATCGACGCGCAGGTCAATGGCAGCCCGCTCGACCCGGTCATCGAGATCGTCAACGCCGCCGGCGTGCGCCTGAACACCTGTGCGCTGCCGGGACAGGTGACCTTCAACTCTCCCTGTGTCCACGACGATGAGGACCCGGGCGTGCAGCGGGATTCCCTGCTGCGGGTCCAGGTCGCGGGCGCGACCACGTTCTTCGTGCGCGTGCTCGACTGGCGCGGCGACGGCCGGCCGGACCAGACCTACCTGATCAGAATCAGCGGCGTGATCTGAGCCCGGCGCCCCCGGTATCATTGGCCCCCATTTTCGCTCCGGGGCGGGGCCATGAAGCATGCGAACATCCTGTCGACCGTCGGCCGCACGCCGGTCGTAAGGCTCAATCGCGTGGCGCCCGAGGGCGTCGAGGTCTGGGTCAAGGCCGAGGCTTTCAATCCGCTCGGCTCCGTCAAGGACCGCCTCGCGCTCGGCGTGATCGAGGCAGCGGAGCGCGACGGCCGCCTCGAGCCCGGCCAGACCGTGGTCGAGGCGACCTCCGGCAACACCGGCATCGGCCTCGCAATGGTCTGCGCGGCGAAAGGCTACCCGCTCGTGATCACGATGGCCGAAAGCTTCTCGGTCGAGCGCCGGAAGCTGATGCGCTTCCTTGGAGCGAAAGTCGTGCTGACGCCGGCCGCGCTGAAGGGCACCGGCATGGTGCAGAAGGCACGCGAACTCGCGGAGCAGAACGGCTGGTTCTGGACGCAGCAGTTCGAGAACGAAGCAAATCCCGACTTCCACTCGAAGACTACGGCGCGCGAGATTCTCGAGGACTTCGCCGGCGAACGGCTCGACTGGTGGGTCACGGGCGCGGGCACGGGCGGCACGCTCCTGGGTGTGGCGCGTGTGCTGCGGAAGCAGCGGCCCGAGGTAAAGATCGGCGTCTGTGAGCCCGACAATGCGCAGATCCTCGCGAGCGACTGGATTCAGGAACGCAATCCCGACGGCACGCCGGCCGCGAGCCATCCGGCCTTTCGTCCGCATCTGCTGCAAGGCTGGACGCCGGACTTCGTGCCGCAGATCACCGGCGATGCGCTCGCCGGCGGATTCGTGGACGACCTGCTGCCGGTCGCCGGCAACGACGCCATGCGCCTGACGCGGGAACTCGCGCGGCAGGAGGGCATCTTCGCCGGCGAGCGCATCGCCGGTGATCTGCGGCACGAAGTCCGGCGTCCAGCCTTGCAGCA
>JBQTKF010000006.1:0-4594 GCA_052386355.1 Gammaproteobacteria bacterium | reverse complement strand
TACGGCGTGATCGGCGCCTGGAGCCTCGACATCGCGAGGCTCATGGCGGAGACGCTTTCCGGCATGCCGATCGTGCGCCTGGTCGTGGTGCACGGCGACACCGGATGGGATGAGCCGACGCCGGCTGCACCCTTCACGCTTCTCGACGTGCGGCCCGGCGCGATCGCGGTATCGCGCAGGACCGCCGCCGACTTCGGCCTGCCGGAATGTGCGCAGGAAGAACTGCTGGGCGGCGACGCCGGCGAGAACGCGCGCCGGCTCGAAGCGGTGCTGCGCGGCTGCGAGCGCGGCGGGCACCGCGATGCGCTCGTGATGGGCGCCGCGCTCGTCGCCGAGGTCACCGGTACGGTCGCCGGTCCGGTCGCTGGGGTAGCGCTCGCGAATGCCGCGATCGACGACGGCCGCGCGGCGCGGCTCCTCGATGGCATCGTGGCGCAGGCCAGGCGGCGCACGGGATGAGCGGCTTCCTCGCGCAGATGGCGCAAGCGAGCCGCCGGCGCGCGAAGGAGGCCGCGGCGCGCGAGCCGCTCCCGGCGATCCGGGCGCGCGCCGTCGCCGTCCCTGATCCGCCCCCGCTGTCCCTCATGCATTCCTTCGAGCTGATCGCGGAGTACAAGCGCAACTCGCCCGCGCTCGGGCCGCTCGCCGAGGCGGCGGAGCCGCTGGAGCGGCAGGTGACGGCCTATGCGCGCGGCGGCGCCGCCGCCGTATCGGTGCTGACGGAGCCCGAGCGCTTCGATGGCGAGATCGCGCACGTCACCGCGGCAGCAGTCGCACTCGCGCCGCTTTCCGTGCCGGTGCTGCGCAAGGATTTCCTCGTGGATCCGTGGCAGCTCTACGAGTCGCGCGCGGCGGGGGCGGGCGGCGTGCTCCTGATCGTGCGCATGCTGCCGGGCGGGCTGCTGTCCGAGATGCTCGACTGCGCGCTGGCGCTCCGGCTTTTCGTTCTGCTCGAAGCCTTCGATGCGGCCGATCTGGCGCGCATCGCTTTCCTGCCGCGATCGCTGCCGGCGGCCGGCCGAGCCAACGATATGCTGATCGGCGTCAACTGCCGCGACCTCGAGACGCTCGAAGTCGTGCCGTTCCGCTGCCGCGAACTGGCGCCGCTCCTGCCTTCCGACCTGCCGTGCGTCGCCGAGAGCGGCATCGCTTCGCCGGAGCAGTGCGCAGAAGCGGCACGCGCGGGCTACGGCGCGGCGCTCGTCGGCGGTTCGCTGATGCGCGCGGCCGATCCGCTCAGGACCGTGCGCGCGATGCTCGCGGCCGGGCGCGATGCGCGGGCCGCGGCGTGAGGCTCTTCGTCAAGATCTGCGGCCTCACGACGCCGGAGGCCGTGGATGCCGCAGTCGCCGCGGGCGCCGATGCCGTCGGCTTCGTATTTCACGCGCCCTCGCGCCGCAACGTCGGACCGGCCCGCGCCGCCGAGCTCGCCGGGCGCTGCCCGGACGGCATCCAGCGCGTCGCCGTCATGCTGAGCCCGGCGCAGGGCGAAGTCGAATGCCTGCTCGCGGCGTTCAGGCCGGATGCCCTGCAGGCCGATGCGGAGGCGCTCGCCCGGCTGCAACTTCCGGCCGGGATCGGCCGCCTGCCGGTCTGTCGAAGCGCGGTCGAGCCGCCGCCGGGCCGCATCCTGTTCGACGCGAGGACCAGCGGCGCCGGCCTGCGGGCCGACTGGAACGTCGCGTCGGCGCTCGCGCGACGCTCTGAACTCCTGCTCGCCGGCGGCCTCGATGCATCGAATGTGGCCGGGGCGATTGCCGCCGTGCGGCCCTTCGGCGTCGACGTCTCGAGCGGCGTCGAGCGCGCGCCGGGCTTGAAGGACCCGGTCCGCATCCGCGCCTTCATCGCCGCAGCGCGCGCGGTGTCCGTGGATCTCTGCGCATGAGCGCGGTGCTCGCCGTGGACGACGTGCGGCGCCTGCGCGAAGAGGCGATCGCCGGCCGGCTGCCGGATGCGCGCGGGCGCTTCGGGCCGTTCGGCGGGCGCTACGTGCCGGAGACGCTGGTGCCCGCGCTCGACCGGCTGCAGGAGGGCGTTGCGAAGTTCCTGCATGCCGGGGAATTCCAGCGCGAGTTTGCGCGCGAACTGCACGGCTTCGCCGGGCGTCCGACCGCGCTCACGCGCGCCGCGGGCCTTTCGCGTGCCTGGGGCGCGGACGTGTGGCTCAAGCGCGAGGACCTCGCGCATACCGGCGCGCACAAGATCAACAATGCCCTCGGCCAGGCCCTGCTCGCGAGACGGCTGGGTGCGCGCCGCGTGATCGCCGAGACCGGAGCCGGCCAGCATGGCGTCGCGGCCGCCGCCGCCTGTGCGCGCCTCGGACTGCCTTGCGCCGTCTACATGGGCAAGGTGGACATCGAGCGGCAGGCGCCGAACGTCGGGCGCATGAAGCTCCTCGGCGCCGAAGTGGTGCCGGTGACGGCGGGTGACGCGACGCTGCGCGCCGCGATCGACGAGGCGCTGCGCGACTGGGTTTCGGACCCGTTGGGCACCTATTATCTGCTCGGATCCGCGGTCGGGCCGCATCCCTATCCGTATCTCGTGCGCGAATTGCAGACGGTCATCGGCCGCGAGGCGCGCGCGCAGATGCTGGCGGCGGTAGGCGCGCTGCCCGAGGTCGCGATCGCCTGCGTCGGCGGCGGCTCGAATGCCATCGGTCTGTTCCATCCTTTCCTCGGCGATGCGGGCGTGCGGCTCCTCGGCATCGAGGCCGGCGGCCGCGGCGCCGGCCCCGGCGACAACGCAGCGACGCTTGCCTATGGCCGGCCCGGCGTGCTGCACGGCTGCTACACGATGCTGCTGCAGGACGCCCACGGCCAGGTGCAGGAAACGCATTCGATCTCGGCCGGGCTCGACTACTCGGCCGTCGGCCCCGAGCACGCGCTCCTTCAGGCGGTGGGCCGCGTGGATTACTCGATCGCGACCGACGAAGAAGCGCTCGCCGCAGCGCGCGCGTGCAACGCACTGGACGGCATCCTGCCCGCGCTCGAAAGCGCCCACGCGCTGGCGGGCGCAAGATGCTGCGCCGCAAAGCACCCGGGCAGCCGGATCCTGGTCGGGCTCTCCGGACGCGGCGACAAGGATCTCGCGACCTACCTCGCGGTGCAGTCCTGATGGCGCCGGGCCACGCGATCGCGGAGGCGATACGGCGCGGCTCGACGGATGTCGCGCCGGCATTGGTCGCGTTCCTCACCGCGGGTTTCCCGGACCGCGAGGGCTTCGGCGCGCGCATGCGGGCGCTCTGCGAAGCGGCGGACGTGGTCGAGATCGGCGTGCCGTTCTCGGACCCGATGGCCGACGGCGCCACGATCCAGCGCTCGAGCCGCATTGCGCTCGGGCAGGGCGTCACGCTCGCGTGGATCCTCGAGGAGCTGTCGCGCCTTGCCGGGCGGCTCCACGCGCCGCTCGTGCTGATGAGCTACCTGAATCCGCTGCTCGCGTTCGGCCTGCGCCGCCTGGCGAGCGCGGCGCTCGATGCGGGCGTGTCGGGGTTCATCGTGCCGGACCTGCCATGGGAGGAGTGCGGCGAGCTTCGCGATGCGCTCGGACGCGAAGGCATCGCGCTCATCCAGATGGTGACGCCCGCGACCCCGGCCGCGCGGCTGGCGATGCTCGCGCGCGCGTCGCAGGGATTCGTGTATGCAGTGACGACGACGGGCACGACCGGCGGCGAAGTCGAGGTACCCGACGCGACGCTTGCCTACCTCGACCGTCTGCGGGCGGTGGCGACCGTGCCGGTCTGCGCGGGATTCGGGATCCGGAACTCCGCCCAGGTGGCGCGACTCGCCGGGCATGCGGATGGCGTGATCGTGGGGTCGGCGCTGGTGGAGGCGCTGGAGGCGGGCGTCGACGCGGCACGGGCGGCAAACCGGATTCGAGGCGGCAATCCGATCATTGACTAGGAGAGATCAACGAGCGCAGATTGCGCGTCATCGGCGCCGTTGAACCGTACTCGCATGGATCAAGGTCGCAGCGCTTGCGGTGCTGCCGCGGGATGCGACAGGGGAGGGCCGCATGAATGCCAGCTTGCGTCACGACATTCGTAGTCGCACCCGCATTCGATCCTGGCCTGTTTGCGCCAGCTTGCTGTTGGCCGGTGTGCTGTTTGGCGCTGCGCTTGCGCAGGAGCGCATCCCCGGAGAACTAGACTCCGCCTGCGCGACCCGGTGCATGCAGAGCGGTGAGAACTCCGAGTACTGCGGCAAGGTCTGCTGGGTGCCCGATGTGCCTACGCGCGTACGGCCTGCTGTGCTCGCCACCAGATGAGCGCATTCGACGCGCCATCAACGGCGGCAAATGAGCCTCAGCAAAGCACATATGGCATCGGCCGTGCGTCGGCGCCTTAGAGCCGGCTTGCCCATTGCGCTGCTGCTACTGACTGGGGCAGCATCGTGCGAACCCGTGAGCAACCCCGGCAGAAGTCGCGTGGACGAGTATGACTACAAGTGGCGGAACGCCAAGTACGCGCATGTCGTAGGCAAAGTAACGATTGAGCCAGAAACGCGCGACCACTTTGCCGAGTTCATGGAGAATTTCGGGCGCGCACGCGGCTTCTCGGTCGTAGTTGATCGTGACAGACCGGGCCCTCCGGGCA
>JBQTKF010000005.1:0-4001 GCA_052386355.1 Gammaproteobacteria bacterium | reverse complement strand
CCCAGTAGGCGTCGCCGTCGCGGATCAGCTGCGCGAGGTCCTTGTCGCGTGTCACCAGCACCGAAGGGTGGCCGCGCCCGCGCATGCGCGCGGCGATCGTGCCGATGATGTCGTCGGCCTCGTGCGTGGGGCTTCCGAACTCGGCGATGCCGAGCAGCCGGCACAACTCGCGGCACAGCGCGAACTGTCGCTTGAGCTCGGGCGGCGCGGGCTCGCGGTTTGCCTTGTACGCCGGGAAGATGCCGGTGCGGAACGAGGTCGTCAGGCTCACGTCGAAGGCGACCGCGACGTGGACCGGCTTCGCCTCCTCGAGCAGGTCGCCGAGGAACCGGCCGAATCCGTAGAGCGCGTTGACGGGCTCCCCGTCCTCGCCGGTCATCTCGATGCCGACGGAATAATAGGCGCGGAAGACGAAGAAGCTCGCGTCGATCAGGTGGACCGGGCGGCCCCCGAGGCGCTTCACTGGCGGAATTTCTGGATGCGGGCGTGCAGCGGGCTCGAGCGCGGGAAGTGCGCCAGCAGGTATTCCATCTGGTCGGCGAGCACGCGCCGGCCCTTCAGGTAGATGTACTCGGCATAGGTCGGCGTGAACGGCACGGCGAGCAGCTGCATGCCCGCCTGTTCCGGCGTGCGCGAGGCCTTCTGGTTGTTGCAGCGGCGGCAGGCGGCGACCACGTTGTTCCAGACGTCGCGGCCGCCCCGGCAGAAGGGCCGCACGTGGTCCCGCGAGAGCTGGCTCGACGGGAAGCGGCCGCCGCAATACATGCAGAGGTTGGCATCGCGGCGGAACAGGGTCTCGTTGTTGAGCGGCGGCACGTAGTCGCCGCGCAGGCTGCCGGGATTCCCGGAGGCGCCCTGCGTCGCCATCATCGAGCTGACCTCGATCACCGTGCGGCGGCCGCTCCTCGCATTGATGCCGCCGTGCAGCGCGTACAGGCGGCTGCCGAACGCGTACGCGACCTGCCCGAGGCAGTGCAGGCGCACGGCTTCCTTGTAATCGATCCATTCGAGCGGCATGCCGGAGGCGTCGGTGCGCAGCACCCACTGCGACAGCGCGGCCGCCTGGCCGCCCGCCGTTTCCGCCTTCCGTACCGCTGCCGTCGCCGCGCTCATGCCCTGTTTCCGATGGCCGAAACCCTGAAACAATAAGCCACGGTTGTGATATTTTCCAACGCGCCGCCAATCGGTGGGCAAACCCGGGGGATGCGGATGCCAGTCACGATCGGCGTGCTGAGGGAGACCACACGGGGCGAGAACCGCGTCGCCGTGGTGCCTGAAGTCGCCACCCGCCTGGCCGCCCAGGGGGCCCGGGTCCTGGTCGAGCGCGGCGCGGGGGAAGCCGCCCGCTTTCCGGACGCCTCCTACAAGGATGCCTCCCTCGCCGACGGCGCGGACGCGGTCATTGCCGCGGCCGACGTGCTGCTCACGGTCCAGCCCCCGGACATCTCCGTCATTTCAAGCCTCAAGTCGGGCGCCGTCGTGGCCGGATTCCTCGCGCCGCATGCGCAGGCGGCCCTCGTGCGCACGCTGAAGGAACGGCGCATCACCAGCTTCGCCATGGAACTCGTACCGCGCATCTCGCGCGCGCAGTCCATGGACGCCCTCTCCTCGCAGGCGGCCGTTTCAGGCTACAAGGCGGTGCTGATCGGCGCCGCCGCACTCGACAAGTTCTTCCCGATGCTGACGACGGCAGCGGGCACGATCCGGCCGGCCACCGTGCTCGTGATCGGCGCTGGCGTCGCCGGGCTGCAGGCGATCGCGACCGCGAAGCGCCTGGGCGCCGTGGTCGAGGCTTACGACGTGCGCTCTGCCACGCGCGAACAGGTGAAGTCGCTCGGCGCCAGATTCGTCGAGACCGGCGTCACCGCGGAAGGCGCGGGCGGCTACGCGCGCGAACTCACCGCCGAGGAAAAGGCGAGGCAGCAGGAGGTGCTGGACGCGCGCATCGCCGCCGCCGACTGCGTGATCACGACCGCGGGCGTGCCGGGCCGGCCGGCGCCGCGCATCATCACGCGCGCGGCGGTCGAGCGCATGAAGACGGGCGCGGTCATCGTCGACCTGCTCGCCGAGAACGGCGGCAATTGCGAACTCGCGCGAGCCGGCGAGACCGTCGAGCACCGCGGCGTCCGCGTCATCGGCCCGGTCAACCTGCCGGCGACCGTCGCACACCACGCGAGCGAGATGTACGCCAAGAACCTGCTGAACTTCCTGAAGCCCGCGCTCAGGGACGGCGCGATTTCGATCGACTGGAACGACGAGGTTTTCGCGTCCTCCTGCGTCACGCACGAGGGCGCGATCCGCCACGAACCGACCCGAAAGACGGTGGAGGCTGCCTGATGGAAGGCGTGATCGCGCTCTATATCGTGATGCTCGCGGCGTTCGCCGGTTACGAGGTCATCGCCAGGGTTCCCGTGATCCTGCACACGCCCCTGATGTCGGGTTCGAACTTCGTGCACGGCATCGTGCTGGTGGGCGCGATGGTCGCGCTCGGGCGCGCCGATACCCTGCTCGAACAGTTGATCGGCTTCATAGGCGTCGTGCTCGGCGCCGGCAACGCGGTCGGCGGCTACGTCGTCACCGAGCGCATGCTGCAGATGTTCAAAGCGAGCGGCCAGAGGAACCCGAAGAAGAAGGAGTCCGCCTGATGCCGGGCTTCCTGCCGGAGAACGTCGCGACGCTCGCGATCGACTTCTCGTACCTGCTCGTCGCCTTCCTGTTCATCATGGGCCTGAAGGCCATGAGCTCGCCGGTCACGGCGCGCCGCGGCATCGTCGTCGCGGGCTTCGGCATGCTGATCGGCACGCTGATGAGCTTCCTCTACCCCGGGATGGGCAACTTCCCGCTGATGCTCGCGGCGATCGCGATCGGCGGCGGCCTCGCCTGGTGGTCGGGGCGCATCGTCGCCATGACCGACATGCCGCAGATGATCGCGCTGTACAACGGCATGGGCGGCGGCGCGGCGGCTGCGATCGCGGCCGTGGAGCTGTTGCGCATGGCGTCCGCCGACCCGGTGGCGGCGACGCACGGCCCGGTCGTGACGGCGCTTGCGGCGGCCGGCGCCTTCATCGGCGCGGTCAGCTTCTCGGGCTCGCTCATCGCCTTCGGCAAGCTGCAGGGCCTGATCAAGCGCAGCTTCCGCTTCAAGGGCCAGCAGATCGTCAACCTCGTGATCGTCGCGGCGACGCTCGCGCTCGGCGCGTCGATCGTGATCGCCGGGCACCCGACGACGCAGGCGGTCGTCCTGTTCTTCGCCCTCGCGCTCCTGCTCGGCATCACCATGACGCTGCCGATCGGCGGCGCCGACATGCCGGTCGTGATCTCGCTCTACAACGCGTTCACCGGTCTCGCAGTCGCCTTCGAGGGCTTCGTGCTCGAGAACGCCGCCATGATCATCGCCGGCATCGTGGTCGGCAGCGCCGGCACGCTCCTGACCCAGCTCATGGCGAAGGCGATGAACCGCTCGCTCGGCAACGTGCTGTTCTCGGGCTTCGGCGAGGGCGCGGCCGCGGCGGCTGAGGGCGTGACCGGCGCCTTGAAGCCGATCGAGCCTTCGGATGCCGGCGTCATGATGGCCTTTGCGCAGAAGGTGATCGTGATCCCGGGCTACGGCATGGCCGTCGCCCAGGCGCAGCACAAGGTCTGGGAGCTTTGCCAGCTGCTGATCGACAAGGGCGTGATGGTGCGCTTCGCGATCCACCCGGTCGCCGGCCGCATGCCCGGCCACATGAACGTGCTGCTGGCCGAGGCCGGCGTGCCCTACGACCTCATCTCCGACCTCGATGAGATCAACGCGGAGTTCGAGACCGCGGACGTCGCGCTCGTGATCGGCGCCAACGACGTGGTGAACCCGGTCGCGCGCACCGACAAGTCGAGCCCGATCTACGGCATGCCGATCCTGAACGCGGACAAGGCGAAGAACGTGCTCGTGGTCAAGCGCGGCCAGGGCGCGGGGTTCTCAGGGATCGAGAACCACCTCTTCTACCTCGACAATACGCGGATGG
>JBQTKF010000004.1:0-53304 GCA_052386355.1 Gammaproteobacteria bacterium | reverse complement strand
CGGGCATTTCCGCGAGCACAGCGGCCCGGGCGAGATCGCGCACCTGTTCACGAGCGGCGGCACGGCGCCGGCGGTGCGCTGAGGCGTGAAGCCGCGCTCAGGTCCTGCGCACGGTGACGCGGACCTTCCTCGGCCCCGCCACCTCGAACAGCAGCTCCAGCTCGAACACCTGCCCGTCCCTGAGCGGGCGCTTGAGCCCCATCAGCATCACGTGCAGCCCGCCGGGCTCGAACGCGAGATTTTCGCCGGGCGCCACGTGCAGCACCGAGACTTCACGCATGCGCGCCATGCCCTCGACGATCTCAGTGCGATGGACCTCGGCGCTCGTGGCGACCGCCGTCTTGAGCTTCAGCAGGCGATCCGACTTCCCGCTGCCATTGTGCAGCTTGAAATAGACCGCGCCCATCGCGGCGCCGGGCGGCGTGGTGCGCGCCCAGGCATGGGTCACCGCCAGCTTGTCCGCGAGAGCGGGCGCCGCGAAGACCATCGCGAGCGCGAGCGCGAATCCGCGCGCCATCTTCATGCGGCACTCCTCGTGCGCGTCAGCACGCGCTTCAGATAACGACCGGTGAAGGAGCCGGACACCCGTGCGAGCTGTTCGGGCGTGCCCTCGGCGACAACCTCTCCGCCGCCGTCGCCGCCCTCGGGGCCGAGGTCGATGACCCAGTCCGCGGTCTTGATCACGTCGAGGTTGTGCTCGATCACGATCACCGTATTGCCCTCGTCGCGCAGCCGGTGCAGTACCGCGAGCAGGTGCTTGACGTCCTCGAAGTGCAGCCCGGTCGTGGGCTCGTCGAGTATATAGAGTGTCCGCCCCGTCGCCCGCTTGGACAGTTCCTTGGCGAGCTTGACGCGCTGGGCCTCGCCGCCCGAAAGCGTGGTCGCATTCTGGCCGAGCTTGATGTACGAGAGCCCGACGTCCACCAGTGTCTGGAGCTTCCCGGCGATCACGGGCACGGCGCCGAAGAAGACGCTCGCGTCCTCGACGGTCATGTCGAGGACCTCATGGATGTTCCGGCCCTTGTAGTGCACGTCGAGGGTCTCGCGGTTGTAGCGTTTGCCCTTGCAGACGTCGCAGGCTACGTAGACGTCCGGCAGGAAGTGCATCTCGACCTTGATGACGCCGTCGCCCTCGCAGGCCTCGCAGCGCCCGCCCTTGACGTTGAACGAAAATCGTCCGGGCTGGTAGCCGCGCGAGCGTGCCTCGGGCGTGCCGGCGAACAGCTCGCGGATGGGAGTGAAGAGGCCGGTGTAGGTCGCCGGGTTCGAGCGCGGCGTGCGCCCGATCGGGCTCTGGTCGATGTCGATCACGCGGTCGACGTGGCCCACGCCGTCGATTCCCGCGCAGGGCGCGGGTTGCTCGGCGACGAGGTCGAGTTCGCGCGCCGTGCAGCGGTAGAGCGTGTCGTTCACGAGGGTGGACTTGCCGGAGCCCGAGACGCCCGTGACGCAGGTCAGGAGCCCGATCGGAAAGGCGACGTCGATCCGCTTCAGGTTGTTGCCGCTCGCCTGCCGCACCCGCAGCTGCTGCCTTGCGTCGCGTCCGCGGCGCTTCGCCGGCGTCTCGATGCGCTTGCGGCCGGAGAGATACTGGCCCGTGAGCGAGGCGGGGCTCGCCTCGATATCGGCCGGCGTGCCCTGGGCGACGACGCGACCGCCGTGCACACCCGCGCCCGGGCCGAGGTCCACGACGTGGTCGGCCTGGCGGATCGCATCCTCGTCGTGTTCGACGACGATGACCGTGTTGCCGAGGTCGCGCAGCCGGTGCAGCGTGTCGAGCAGGCGCTGGTTGTCGCGCTGGTGCAGGCCGATGGACGGCTCGTCGAGGATATACATGACGCCGACCAGCCCCGAGCCGATCTGGCTCGCGAGGCGGATGCGCTGCGCCTCGCCGCCCGAGAGCGTCTCGGCCGAGCGGTCGAGCGTCAGGTAGTCGAGCCCGACGTCCACCAGGAAGCCGAGCCGGTCGGTAATCTCCTTGACGATCTTGGCCGCGATTTTCGCGCGCCAGCCCTCGAGCTTCAGCGCCGAGTAGAACTCGAGCGCACGGCGCACGGGCAGGGCCGTGATCGCGGGCAACGACTGCCCGCCCACGAACACGAAGCGCGCGGCCTTCATCAGGCGGGCGCCGTCGCATTCGGGGCAGCGGCGCGTGCCGAGGTAGCGCGCGAGTTCCTCGCGCACCGCCAGCGACTCGGTCTCCTGGTAGCGCCGCTCGAGGTTTGGAAGTATCCCCTCGAACTTGTGCTTGCGCTTCACCGTGCGCCCGCGCGACTCGAAGTAGCGGAACTCGACCTCCTCGCCGCCGCTGCCATTCATGAGCACTTCGCGCGCGCGTGCGGGCAGCCGCTCGTAAGGCGCCTCGGGGTCGAAACGGTAATGGTCGGACAGCGACTGGACCATCTGGTAGTAGTAGGCGTTGCGACGGTCCCAGCCGCGCACCGCGCCGTTCGCGAGCGAGAGCTGCGGATGCGTGACGACGCGCTCCGGGTCGAAAAACTGCTTGTTGCCGAGCCCGTCGCAGCCCGGGCAGGCGCCGTGCGGGCTGTTGAACGAGAAGATGCGCGGCTCGAGCTCGGGCAGCGAGTAGCCGCAGAGGGTGCAGGCGAAGCGGTCGGAAAACAGGAGTTCCTCGCGCTTCGCATCCTCGAGGAAGGCGACGCGGGCCGCGCCCTCGCCGAGGCGCAATGCGGTCTCGAAGGACTCCGCGAGCCGCTGCTGGAGATCCGCGCGCACCTTGAAGCGGTCCACGACGGCCTCGATCGTGTGCTTGCGCTTCGGATCGAGCTTCGGCACCGCATCGAGTTCGACGTAACGGCCGTCCACTCGCGCGCGAGCGAAGCCCTTGCCGCGCAGTTCCCCGACGACCTGGAGGTGCTCGCCCTTGCGTCCCGAGATCACCGGTGCGAGGAGCGCCATGGCAGTGCCTTCAGGCAGTGCAAGCACCTGGTCCACCATCTGGCTCACGGTCTGCGCCGCGAGGTCGAGGCCGTGGTCGGGGCAGCGCGGGATGCCCGCGCGCGCATAGAGCAGGCGCAGGTAGTCGTAGATCTCGGTGACCGTGCCGACCGTCGAACGCGGATTGTGCGAGGTGGACTTCTGCTCGATCGAGATCGCGGGGGAGAGTCCCTCGATCGAGTCCACGTCGGGCTTCTCCATCATGGAGAGAAACTGGCGCGCGTAGGCCGAGAGCGACTCGACGTAGCGGCGCTGGCCCTCGGCGTAGATCGTGTCGAAAGCGAGCGACGATTTGCCGGAGCCCGAGAGTCCGGTGAACACGATCAGCCGGTCGCGTGGAAGATCCAGGTCGATGCCCTGGAGATTGTGGGTGCGCACGCCGCGGATCTGGATGGCCTGGCTCATGGGGCAGCCTGATAGAATAGCCCGCCCGTTCCGGGCACCGCAAAGGGATCCCACGGTTGCCGCAGAATGGCGCGGCGCTTTCCTCCGCCGAGCGCCGCGTACTGGCGCCGCTCGCGGCGATCTACGCGACGCGCCTTTTTGGCCTCTTCCTGCTGCTGCCGGTACTCGCGCTTTACGTGGGCGTGCTTCCCGGCGGCTCGCCGATGATTGCCGGCCTTGCGGTGGGCGCCTACGGCCTGACGCAGGCGCTGATGCAGATTCCCTTCGGCGCCTGGTCGGACCGCTACGGACGCCGCCCGCTGATCGTCGCGGGACTCAGCCTGCACATCGCGGGCTCCGCGATCGGCTGGCTTGCGGGCAGCGCCTGGGGCGTGGTTGCGGCGCGTGCGGTGCAGGGCCTCGGTGCCGTCTCCGGGCCGGTGATGGCATTGCTCGCCGACCTCACGCGGCCGACTGCGCGCACGCGCGCGATGACGGTCATCGGCCTGAGCATCGGCGCATCCTTCCTGCTGTCGCTGATCGCCGGACCCTGGCTGGCGGGACTCATCGGCGTCGGCGGGATGTTCGCACTGATCGGCGTCCTCGGCGCGATCGCCATGGCGCTCATGCTGTTCGGCGTGCCGGACGCGCCCGTGCGCGAGCAGCCGCTGCCGAGGCGCGGCTGGACGCGCGCAATCACGGCGCCGCTGGTGCCGCATTACCTCGGCGTCTTCATGCTGCACCTGACGCTGACCGCGGTCTTCGTGGCGGTCCCGTTCGCGCTGCGCGACCTGCACGGCATCGAGGTGGGGCGCCACTGGCAGGTCTACGTGGCGGTCTTCGCGGCCTCGCTCGTGCTGACGCTGCCGCTCGTGTTCTGGTCGGAGCGCAGCCGCCGCGCCGGGCTGCCGCTCCTGGCGGCGGGTATTCTGCTCGCGCTCTCGCTGGTGGCGCTCGCCGCCTGGAGTGCCGACCTGCGACTGCTCGCGGCGGCGCTCACGTTTTTCTTCGGCGCGTTCAATTTCCTCGAGGCGCGCCTGCCGGCGCTCCTGACCGAGGCGGCGGGCGAGACCTCCCGCGGCGCGGCGCTCGGCGTCTTCGCGACCTGCCAGTTTGCCGGGGCTTTCGCGGGCGGCGCGGCGGGCGGACTGCTGCTCGGCAGCCCCGTCGGCCTGCCGGGGGTTCTGTTCGGGGCGGCTTTCGCGGCCCTCGCCTGGCTGCCCTTCGCCAGCCGCGCCGAATCGCGTTGAAGGCGGCCGATTCCCGGTGCGCCGGCCGCGGCCCGGCGACTACAATGAGCGCTCCAGAACGATAACCCGGGGGCAGCCATGGCACGCGGCGTCAACAAGGTCATCCTGATCGGCAACCTGGGGAAGGACCCCCAGCAACGCGCGATGCCCTCCGGCAAGGCGGTCGTCAACCTGAGCCTCGCGACCACCGACCAGTGGCGCGACAAGCAGACCGGCGAGAACAAGGAAGCGACGGAGTGGCACAACCTCGTGATGTTCGACCGTCTCGCCGAGATCGCGGCGGAGTACCTGCGCAAGGGCTCGCAGATCTACGTGGAGGGCCGCATCCGCACCCGCAAGTGGCAGGACAAGGAAGGCCAGGACCGCTACACCACTGAAATCGTCTGCAACGAGATGCAGATGCTGGGCGGCCGCGGCGGCGGCGGACAGGCGGCCTCTCCCGCGCCGGTGGACCGCGTCGCGGACCGCGGCGCGGAGAAGACGGGCCGCGGCGAGACCGCGGGCGTCGCCGAGTCCTTCGACGACGACATTCCCTTCTAGCGGCGGAATCCGCGCCTAGCGCGGCGCCCGGTACCCGCCCCGCACGCCTCGCGGCGACAGCACGAGCTGCCAGAGCTGCGAGCGGCAGGCGCGGAAGGTCGCCATCGACGCCGCGAGGTAATAGCGCCACATGCGCTGGAAGCGCCCGTCGTAGCGGTCGCCGAGTGCCGGCCAGGCCCGCTCCACGTTGTCGCGCCAGGCGCCGAGCGTGCGGTCGTAGTCGGCGCCGAAACAATGCCAGTCCTCGATCACGAACAACCCCTCGATCGCGCGAGTGATCTGCACGGCGGACGGCAGCACCGAGTTCGGGAAGATGTGCCTGCCGATCCAGGGATCGGTGGAATGCACCGTGTGTTCGTTGCCGATCGTGTGCAGCAGCAGCAGGCCGTCCTCGGGCATGCAGGCGCGCGCGACCTCGAAGAAGCGCCGGTGATTCTTGGCCCCGACGTGTTCGAACATGCCGATCGAGAGCACACGGTCGAAGGTTCCGGCCCGCTCGCGGAAGTCCTGGAGCCGGATCTCGATTGGCCACCCGCGGCAGAGCTCGCGCGCGAGCTCTGCCTGCTGCGCGGACACCGTGTCGCCGGCGCCTGAGACGCCGTAGCGCTCCGCCGCGAACCGGAGCGCCTCGCCCCAGCCGCAGCCGATGTCGAGCAGGCTCATGCCGGGCGCGAGCCCGAGCTTGCGGCAGCACAGATCGAGCTTGTGTTCCTGCGCCTGGTCGAGATCGCGGGCCTCGGGCCAGTAGGCGCAGCTGTAGACGAGGCGCTTGCCGAGCATCGCGCGGTAAAGGTCGTTGCCGAGGTCGTAATGGCGCCTGCCGATCTCGAAAGCGCGCCGTTTCGCCCGGTTGCCGAGGCGCGCGCGCAGCGCGAACCACAGGTCGTCCAGTGTGCGCACGCGCTCGTCGAGCCGCGCCGCGAGCACGCGCGTCAGCATCCCGTCCAGGTCGGCGCATTCCCAGTCGCCGTCCATGTAGCTTTCGCCGAGGCCGAGCGAGCCGTGCGCCAGCACCCGGGCGGCGAAAACGGGCTCGAGCACCCGGATGTCCCAGCGCCGCACACCGTCGAGGCGCACGTCGGCGGCGGCTAGCAGCTGCTGGAGGCGGTCCCTGACGGACTTCACGGTGGCGGCCCCGGCAATGTGACGGGCTTGGCGTCCCGCAGCGCCATATTAAGTCACCATCGGGCCGATGAACGGGAACCAGCCACCCGTGGATGGACCGCGCGCGAAGCCGCGCGCGCCGGATTGGGACGCCGGCGGCAGCGGGCTCGCGTTTGCCTCGCTGATTCCCTATGCGGCGCTGATGGCCGCCGGCGCCCTGCTGCTGGTGCCCGGCATCCCGGGCCTCTGGCGGCAGCTGGCGGCCTGGGTCGTCGGCATCACGGCGGCAGTCCTGTTCGCGCGCCGTTTGCTGGCGACCGGGACCTCGCTGGCCGCGCAGGCGGGACTCGCGCGCCGCTCGGCCGAAGCGCGCTTCGCGGCGCTGATCCGGAACACCGCCGATGTGATCGCGATCGTGGATGCCGGCGGCACCTTCAGCTACCTGACGCCGACCGCCGAGCGGATCTTTGGTCAGCCGGCCCAGGCGCTGATCGGCCGGAAGCTCGCCGAGCTCGTCGCATTCGAGGACCGCGCGCGGCTGCGCGACTTCTTCGCCCGCGACCTCGCGCAGCCGGGCGCTTCGGCGCACGTCGAAACGCGCGTTCCGCGCGGCGACGAGAAGCACCGGGTCGTCGAGATCCACGCATCGAACATGGAGCACGAGCCGGCGATCGGCGGCTTCCTGCTGAATCTGCGCGACAACACCGACCGCAAGGGCATGGAAGAGCAGCTGAAACGCCTGGCATTGCACGATCCGCTGACGCTGCTCGGCAACCGCTCGCTGTTCCGTGACCGGCTCGAGCATGCGCTCGCGGTCAGCAAGCGCAACGGCCGCGGCGTCGCGGTGCTGTTCGTGGATCTCGACAATTTCAAGCGCATCAACGACTCCTTCGGCCACGCCACCGGCGACCGCGTGCTGCACCGCAGCGCCCAGCGCCTGGTCAAGGCGACGCGTAACGGGGACACGGTCGCGCGCTTCGGCGGCGACGAGTTCGCGGTGCTGCTGGAGAACCTCACCGGACGCGACCAGGTGATCGAGATCGCCGGCCGCGTCGTCGAGGCGCTGCAGGGCCCGCTGGACATGACCGGTCAGGACCTGCGCATCGGCGCGAGCATCGGCGTCGCATTCGCGGCGCCGGAGGACGGCGTCGAGGAGCTGCTGCGCAACGCCGACGTCGCGATGTACGCGTCCAAGGCGCGCGGCAAGGCCTGCTACACGGTGTACGAGCCGGCGATGAACCGCGCCGCGAGCGAGCGCCAGGAACTGGAAGCGGAGATCGCGCAAGCGATGCAGGAGCGCCAGTTCCTGATCCACTACCTGCCGACGGTCGAACTGCACTCCGGCTACCTGCTGGGCGTCGAGGCGCTGATCCGCTGGCAGCACCCGAAGCGCGGGTTGACCGCCCCGGCCGATTTCCTGCCGGTCGCCGAGCAGACCGGCCAGATCGTGACGCTTGGCCGCTGGGTGATGGCGCAGGCCTGCCGGGAAGTGAAAGTGTGGCAGGCGCGCCTGCCCGAAGGCCGCCAGGTGCGCGTGTCGGTCAACGTGTCGGCGGTGCAGCTCGCGCAGTCCGACATCTGCGCCGACGTCGAGCATGCGCTGCGGCTCTCCTCGCTCGATCCCGGCAACCTCGTGGTCGAGCTCAAGGAGAGCGTGTTGATGCAGAACACCGAGGAGGTGCTCGCCACGCTGATGAACCTGCGGCAGCTCGGCGTGCGCATCGCGATCGACGACTTCGGCACCGGCCTGTCGTCGCTTTCCTACCTGCACCGTTTCCCGATCGACATCCTGAAAATCGACCGCTCTTTCGTGGAGCAGCTCGGGCGGCTCGACGACGGCGCCGGCCTCGCACGCGCGATCATCGCGCTCGGCGAGACCCTCGGCCTCGAGGTCGTCGCCGAGGGCGTCGAGTCGGAACAGCAGCAGCAGGGGCTGATCGAACTCGGCTGCGTGGCGGGACAGGGCTACTACTATTCGAAGCCGGGACTGCTGCACGAGCTCGAGTATTCGATCCACATGCTGCGCCGGCGCACCATGGCCGATACGCTGCCGCAGGGCGCGAAGTTCACGGCCACCGGCCGCTTCGTGGTCGGCGATCTGCACCCGATGGATCTGGCCTTCGACGCGACCGGCACCGACGGCCGCGCAGCTTTGCTGAAAAACAAGAAAAATCAATGATTTAAGGCTGCGGGGGCCAAATACTGGTACCCTAGTCGCCCGTTTTCCCGCGCGAGGACCCGCCGCAGCACATGAGCGGCCGACTCTACATCTCGACCTTCGGCTGCCAGATGAACGAATACGACTCGGCCCGCATGGCCGACGTGCTGCAGGCATCCGAGGGGCTCGAACTCACCGACGACCCGGACCAGGCTGACGTGGTCCTGCTGAACACCTGCTCGGTGCGCGAAAAGGCGCAGGAAAAGGCGTTCTCGCAGCTCGGCCGGTGGCGGCTGCTGAAGCGCAGGAAGCCCGGCCTCGTCATCGGCGTCGGCGGCTGCGTCGCAAGCCAGGAGGGCGAGGGCATCCTGGAACGCGCGCCCTTCGTGGACCTCGTGTTCGGCCCGCAGACCATCCACCGCCTGCCGCGGATGATCCGCGCGCTGCGCGAGACCCGCGCGCCGCAGGTGGACGTCTCGTTCCCGGAGGTCGAGAAGTTCGATCGGCTGCCGGAGCCGCGGGCCACGGGCGCCACTGCCTTCGTCTCGATCATGGAGGGTTGCAGCAAGTACTGCAGCTTCTGCGTCGTGCCGTACACGCGCGGCGAGGAAGTGAGCCGGCCGCTCATCCAGGTCATGGATGAAGTCGAGTCGCTCGCCCGGCAGGGCGTGCGCGAGGTCATGCTGCTCGGCCAGAACGTCAACGCCTATCGCGGCGCGATGGGTGACGGCGCCAATTGCGATCTTGGCGCGCTGATCCGTGAGGTCGCGCGCGTGCCGGGCATCGAGCGAATCCGCTTCACCACCTCGCATCCGCTCGAATTCCGCGACTCGCTGATCGAGGCCTATGCCGGGGTGCCCAAGCTCGCGAACTACCTGCACCTGCCGGTGCAGAGCGGCTCGGACCGCATCCTCGCGCTGATGAAGCGTGGCTACACGCGCCTCGAATACAAGCAGAAGATCCGCAGGCTGCGCGCCGTGCGCCCGGACATCAGCCTGTCTTCCGATTTCATCGTCGGCTTCCCGGGCGAGACCGAGGCCGATTTCCAGCGGACGCTGGACCTCGTCTCCGAGGTCGGTTTCGACCAGTCGTTCAGCTTCATCTATAGCCGCCGGCCCGGCACCCCGGCGGCGGCCCTGCCGGACGAGGTTTCGCACGAGGTCAAGCAGGAGCGCCTCGCGCGGCTCCAGGACCTGGTGAATTCGCAGGCCCGGCGCATCAGCGAGGCCATGATCGGCAGCCGCCAGCGCGTGCTGGTGGAGCGGCCGTCGCGACGCAACCCGCGTGAGCTCGCCGGCCGCACCGAGAACATGCGCTGGGTGAATTTCGACGGGCCTGCCTCGCTTGTCGACCGCTTCGCCGAGGTCCAGATCACGGAGGCCCGGCCGAACTCGCTGCGTGGCCGGCTGGTTGCTTGAACGCGGTGCCGGAGTCTTCGGTCGATTTCGGCAGCGCAGACAATGCGCGCCTCGCGGCGGTGTGCGGTCCGCTGGACGAGAACCTGCGCCAGCTCGAGCTACGCCTCGGCGTCGAGGTCCGGCGCCGCGGCGGGCGCTTCGCGGTGTCCGGCGCGAATGCCGACGCCGCGGTCGCCGTGCTGCGCGTGCTGCACGAGCGTGCGGCGGCCCAGCCGGTTTCGGCGGAGGACGTGCACCTCGCGATCCAGGAGTCGGGCATGGGCGGCGCACCCGCCGGCGACGAGCTCGCCGTGGAGACGCAGCGCGGCCGGATCCACGGGCGCGGCCCGAACCAGCAGCAGTACCTCGCCGCGATCCGCGCCCACGACCTGACTTTCGGCATCGGGCCGGCCGGCACCGGCAAGACCTATCTCGCCGTCGCCTGCGCAGTCGAGGCGCTGCAGCGGGAGGCGGTGCGGCGCATGGTGCTGGTGCGCCCCGCGGTGGAGGCCGGCGAGAAACTCGGCTTCCTGCCCGGCGACATGAGCCAGAAGGTCGACCCCTACCTGCGACCCATGTATGACGCGCTCTACGAGATGATCGGTTTCGACCGCGTCGCCCGCCTGATCGAGCGCAATGTCATCGAGATCGCGCCGCTCGCATTCATGCGCGGGCGCACGCTCAACGAAGCCTTCATCATTCTCGACGAGGCGCAGAACACGACGGTCGAGCAGATCAAGATGTTCCTGACGCGCATCGGTTTCGGTTCGCGTGCGGTCGTGACCGGCGACGTCACCCAGACCGACCTGCCGGCGCACCGGCAGTCCGGCCTGCGCCATGCCCTCGAGGTGCTCGCGGGCGTGCCGGGCATCGCCGTCACGCGCTTTTCGGCCCGCGACGTGGTGCGGCATCCGCTGGTGCAGCGCATCGTCGAGGCCTACGAGCGCGAGCCGGCGGGCGGGGACCCGAAATGACGCTGGCGGTCGCGCTGCAGTACCGCACGCGCCGGCCCTGGGCGCCGTCGCCCGCGGCGCTCCGGCGCTGGGCGCGCCTCGCCGCCGGCCGGCGGCGTGGCGAGCTCGGCATCCGCGTGGTCGGGAGCAGTGAAAGCCGCGCGCTCAATGGCCGCTGGCGCGGCCGTGACAGGCCGACCAACGTGCTGTCGTTCCCGGGCGAGGGACCGCAACTCGGCGATCTCGTCGTGTGCGCGCCGGTGGTCGCGCGCGAGGCGCGCGAACAGGGCAAGCCGCTGCCGGCGCACTGGGCCCACATGATCGTTCACGGCACGCTGCACCTGCTCGGTTTCGACCATGACCGCGAACCGGATGCCAGGCGCATGGAGCGGCGCGAGCGCGAACTGCTCGCGCGCCTCGGATACGCGGATCCCTACGGAGCCTGAGGCGATGGCGAAGCGAAAATCCGCGCAGTGGCTGCGCCGGCTGACCCAGGAGGGACCGGCCGACCGCGCCGAGCTGCTGCAGATGCTGCGCGCCGCGCGGCAGGGCGGGGTGCTGGACGCCGACGCGATCGCGATGATCGAGGGCGTCCTGAAGGTCGCCGACCTGCAGGTGCGCGACATCATGGTGCCGCGCCCGCGCATGATCGTGCTCGAACGCGACGCGAGTCCCGAGCAGCTCCTGCCCGCGGTCGTCGAGTCGGGCCATTCGCGCTTTCCGGTGATCGGCGACGAGGCGGATCAGGTGATCGGCGTCCTGCTGGCCAAGGACCTGCTGCGGCATTACGCCGGGGGCGCAGAGGGCCGCTTCGACCTGCGCGAGTCACTGCGTCCGGTCGCATTCGTGCCCGAGAGCAAGCGCCTCAACGTGCTGTTGAAGGAGTTCCGCGCGAGCCGTAACCACATGGCGATCGTGGTGGACGAATTCGGCGGCGTTTCCGGGCTGGTGACGATCGAGGACGTGATCGAGGAGATCGTCGGCGAGATCGCCGACGAGTACGACGTCCCCGAGCAGACCATCCGCCGCGAGAGCGACCGCCAGTTCGTGGTGCAAGCCGCGACCGGCGTGCAGGAATTCAACGCCTACTTCGGCACGCTGTTCAGCGACGGCGAGTACGACACCATCGGCGGCATCGCCATGCACCAGTTCGGCCGCCTGCCGAAACGCGGCGATGCGGTGACCATGAACGGGCTCGAGTTCCGCGTGCTGCGCGCGGACCGCCGCCGCATCGCGGAGTTGCGCGTGACCACGCCGACGCCGATTCCCGCGCCCGCCGAGTCGAAGGGCTGAGTGCTGGCCGCGGCCGCCCGATTCCTGGGGCGCCATCCGGCATGGATCGCCGCCGCGGCCGGCGCGGCATCGTCCTTCGCGTTCGCGCCCTGGGGCCTGTGGCCGCTCGCGATGGCGGCGCCCGCGTTCCTGTTCTGGCACTGGCGTGATGCGCCGCCGCGCGCGGCGGCGCGCTCGGGCTTCGCGTTCGGCGCCGCGCTTTTCGCCGCCGGGGCCTGGTGGATCTACACGGCGGTGCACGATTTCGGCCAGGCGCCGGCCTGGCTCGCCGGGCTGCTGCTCGTGGCACTGGTCGCGATCAAGGGCGCGTACTACGGCATCCTGGGCTGGTGCGTCGCGCGCCCGCGCATTTCGCAGGTTGCGCGACTCCTGCTGCTCGCGCCAGCGGGCTGGACGCTGATGGAATGGTTTCGGGGCTGGCTGTTCACGGGTTTCCCCTGGCTCCAGCTCGGCACCGCGCACAGCGACAGCGTGCTCGCGGCACTCGCTCCGCTGGGCGGCGTGCACCTGCTCACCCTGGTGAATGCGGCCAGTGCGGGGGCGCTCGTGCTGGTGCTCGCGGGCGGCCGGCGGGAACGCGTGCTGGCGGTGGCGGTGGCCGCCGTCGCCTGGGGCGCCTCCTTCGCGCTGGAGGGCCGCGAGTGGACACTGGCGAAGGGCGAGCCGCTTGCGGTCGCGCTGCTGCAGGGCGCCATCCCCCAGGACGAGAAATGGCTGGCGGAGAATCGCGCCGAGACGCTCGCGCGCTACCGCGCGCTCAACCGCGAAGCGCTCGGCGCGCGCATCGTGGTCTGGCCGGAGTCCGCCATTCCGCTGCTCGCGCACGACGCCGAGGTCTACCTGGAATCGATCCGTCGCGAGGCCCGCGAGCGCGGCTCGGACGTGATGATCGGGCTGCTGCGCTTCGACTTCGAGACCGCGGAGATCCGGAACGGCCTCTACGCGATGGGCGCGGAAGGCGAAGGCTGGTACTACAAGCGCCGCCTGGTGCCGTTCGGCGAATTCTTCCCGGTGCCCGCGGCGGTGCGGCGCTGGATGCGGCTCATGAGCCTGCCGTACTACGACATGACGCCCGGCGCGGACGAGCAGCCGGCGCTCGCGGCGGGCGGCGAGCGCCTCGGCGCGACGATCTGCTACGAGGACGCGTACGGCTCCGATCAGCTGGCAGTGCTGCGCGAGGCGACGCTCCTCGTCAACGTGACCAACAACGCCTGGTTCGGCGATTCCGCCGCGCCGCACCAGCAATTGCAGATGTCGCGGCTGCGCGCGCGCGAAGCCGGGCGCTGGCTGATGCGCGCGACCAGCAACGGCATCACGGCGGTGATCGCACCGGACGGCGAGACCGTCGCGCGCGCGCCGCAGTTCGAGCCCGCCGTCCTCAAGGCCACGGTCCAGCCCCGCACCGGCCTCACGCCCTATGCGCGCACCGGCAACTGGCCGGTCCTCTCGGCCGCGCTGCTGATGATCGCCGCCGCATTGCTCTTCGGACTCGAACGGAGACGCAGGCCTTAAGGCGCGGTCGGGGAGCAGGTTTCGGGGACCGCCGTGAATCCGTCCCTGGAGGCTTCGAGCGCGCCATCCCTGGCGCGCACGATCCCCGGAACCTGCTCCCCGACCGCGCCCTAAGGTATCCTTCTCCGTTCGATGCGAGATCGATACGAACCCGCTGAGATCGAAGCCGCCGCCCAGAAGGAGTGGGAGGCCGCGGGCACGTTCGCCGCCCGCGAGGACGATGCGAAGCCGAAGTACTACTGCCTGTGCATGTTCCCGTACCCGAGCGGGAGGCTGCACATGGGGCACGTCCGCAACTACGCGATCGGCGACGTGCTGTCGCGTTACATGAGGATGCAGGGCTTCAACGTGCTCCAGCCGATGGGCTGGGACGCATTCGGCCTGCCCGCGGAGAACGCGGCGATCGAGAATGGCGTGCCACCGGCGAAGTGGACGCGCGAAAACATCGCGCACATGAAGCGCCAGCTGCAGGCGCTCGGCTTCGGCATCGACTGGAGCCGCGAACTCGCGACCTGCGACGCGGATTACTACCGGTGGAACCAATGGCTGTTCCTGCGCATGCTGGAGCGGGGCATCGCGTACAAGACCACCGGCACCGTCAACTGGGACCCGGTGGACCAGACCGTGCTGGCGAACGAGCAGGTGATCGACGGGCGCGGCTGGCGCACCGGCGCACCCATCGAGCGGCGCGAGATCCCGATGTACTACCTGCGCATCACGCAGTACGCAGAGGAACTGCTCTCCGCGCTCGATGGCCTCGACGAATGGCCCGAGCGCGTGCGCACGATGCAGGCCAACTGGATCGGCAAGAGCGAGGGCGTCACGCTCGCATTCCCGTATCGCATCGCCGGGCGCGCGGGCGCACTCAAGGTGTTCACCACGCGCGCCGACACCATCATGGGCACGACCTTCGTCGCGGTTGCCGCCGAGCATCCGCTCGCGGAGCTGGCCGCACAGGACGATGCGGCGGTACGCGGCTTCGTGGACGAATGCCGGCGCAGCAGCGTGATGGAGGCCGACCTCGCGATCATGGAGAAGAAGGGGGTCGCGACGCGGCTGTCCGTGACGCATCCGCTGTCCGGCGCCGCCGTGCCGGTGTGGGTCGGCAACTATGTGCTGATGGCCTATGGCGAGGGCGCCGTGATGGGCGTGCCGGGCCACGATGAGCGCGACTTTGCCTTCGCGAAGAAGTACGGCCTGCCGATCGTGACCGTAATCGACGTCGAAGGGCGACCGTACTCGACCGGCGCCTGGCAGCCGTGGTACGCGGAGCACGGCCGCTGCCTGAACTCCGGTCCCTACGACGGACTCGATTACGGGGCTGCGGTCGCCGCGATCGCGCGTGACCTCGAGGCGAAGGGCCTCGGCCGCGCGCAGGTGGTCTGGCGCCTGCGCGACTGGGGCATCTCGCGCCAGCGCTACTGGGGCTGCCCGATCCCGATCATCCATTGCCCGGCCTGCGGCGATGTGCCGGTGCCCGACGCCGACCTGCCGGTGCGGCTGCCCGAAGACCTGGTGCCGGATGGCTCGGGCAATCCGCTCGCGAAATCGATGGCCTTCGTCGAATGCCGCTGCCCGAAGTGCGGGCAGCCGGCACGGCGCGAGACCGACACGATGGACACCTTCGTGGATTCTTCCTGGTACTTCTTCCGATTTGCCTCCGCCCGCAACGATCGCTCGATGGTGGACGCGCGGGCGTCCTACTGGATGCCGGTGGACCAGTACATCGGCGGCATCGAGCACGCGATCCTGCATCTCCTGTACGCGCGCTTCTGGACGCGCGTCATGCGCGACTGCGGACTGACCGGGGTGGAAGAGCCGTTCCGCCGGCTCCTCACGCAGGGCATGGTGCTGAACGAGATCTGGTTCCGCAAGCCCGCGAACGGGCGCATCGTCTACTATCACCCGAACGAGGTCTCGGATGGCCGGCTCAAGGCGGACGGCCACCCGGTCGAATCCGGCGGCACCGGCACCATGTCGAAGTCGCGCAGGAACGGCGTCGACCCGCAGGAACTCGTGGACCGCTATGGCGCCGACACCGCGCGCCTGTTCATGATGTCCAACGTGCCGCCGGAGCACACCTTCGAATGGTCGGACGAAGGCGTGGAGGGCGCATTCCGATTCATGAAGCGCCTGTGGAAAGCCGTGCATGCGCACGTGCAGGGAGGCGCCGCGGGCAGGCCCGATCCCGCGGCGCTCGATGCCGGCCAGCGCGCGCTGCGCCGCCAGGTGCACCACGCCCTCGCCAAGGTCGGCGACGACGTCGGGCGCCGGCGCACCTTCAACACCGCGATCGCGGCGGTGATGGAGCTCCTGAATGCGATCGTGCGTTTCGACGACGGCTCGCCGCAGGGCCGGGCGGTGATGCAGGAGGCGCTCGACCTCGTGGTCCTCATGCTGTCGCCGATCGTGCCGCACGCCGCGCATGCGATGTGGCGTGAGTTGGGGCACGCCGGGATGGTCGTGGACGAACGCTGGCCGGCGGTGGACCGCGCGGCGCTCGAACAGGCGACGGTCGAAATCGTGGTGCAGGTCAATGGCAAGCTGCGCGCGCGCGTGCCGGTGCCCGCGGGCGCGGACGAGGCGACTGCGCGCGACGCCGCGCTCTCCGATCCCGGCGTCGCGAAATTCGTCGCCGGCCTGCCGGTCCGCAAGCTGATCTACGTGCCCGGCAAGCTCGTGAACGTGGTGGTGTGATGCGCCGCTTCCTCGCCATTGCGGTGCTCGCCCTCGCCGCCGGCTGCGGTTTCCACCTGCGGGGCGCCGCGCCGCTGCCGGAGGCGATGACGCGCCCGTACCTCGATTCCGCCGACCGCTTCAGCCCGCTGCACGCGGCGCTCGTCGCGCGGCTCGAGGCGGCGGGGGCGGAGCTCGCGGCGGATCCGGCCTCGGCGAGCGCCGTGATCCGGCTGCACGTGGACCGGACCGGGCGCGACCTGCTCTCCGTGGCGGCCGGCAACAAGCCGGGCGAGTACGAGGTGTATTACGCGGCCGAGTATTCGGTGAGCGCCGCGGGGCGGGAACTGATCCCGCGCCAGCAGGTGCGCCTCACGCGCGACTACGGCTTCGACGAGACCACGGTGCTCGCGAAGGAACACGAGGAGCAGTCGCTGCGCGCGGCGCTTGCCGAGGAAATCGCGGCGCTGATGCTCAGGCGATTCACGGCGCTATGAACCGCTCGGTCTTCGAGGTGTTCAAGATCGGCGTGGGGCCCTCGTCCTCCCACACGATGGGACCGATGCTGGCGGCGCGCATGTTCGTGCTGGCGCTGGAAGCGAGGGGCGGTATCGAGGCGACCGCCGAAGTATTTGCGCAACTCTACGGCTCCCTCGCGCTGACCGGCCTCGGCCACTGCACCGACCGGGCAGTGCTGCTCGGGCTGGAGGGCCACGACCCATCGGGCTTCGACCCGGCGGTGATGGAACCGACGCTCGCGCGCATCCGCGGCACCGGCCGCCTGCGGCTGCTGGGCCGCCACGAGATCGCGTTCGACGAGCCGATGAACCTGCTGTTCCACCGCGACCAGATGCTGCCCGGCCATTCCAACGGCATGCGCTTCACCGCGCGCGATGCGGCCGGCAAGGTGCTGCATGCCGAGGAGATGTACTCGATCGGCGGTGGCGCGGTGCAGCGCGCGGGCGAGACCGCGGCCGGCGGCGGCGACCCCGCTGCGTTGCCGCTGCCATTCGAGGATGCGGCGGAACTCCTGGCACGCTGCCGCGATGCCGGGCTCGCGATCGACCAGCTGATGATGAAGAACGAGCTCGCCGCGCGCCCGGCGGCCGAAGTCGAGGCGAAGCTCGATCGCATCTGGAGCGTGATGCAGGCCTGCGTGCGGCGCGGGTTCGAGGCTGAGGGCGTGCTGCCCGGCGTGCTCAAGGTGCCGCGGCGCGCGCCCGCGCTCCGGCGCGCGCTCGAGGCGGATGCGCCTTCCGGCCGCGCGGATCCGATGGAATGGGTCAATGCCTGGGCGCTCGCGGTCAACGAGGAGAACGCCGCGGGCGGACAGGTCGTGACCGCGCCGACCAACGGCGCCGCAGGCATCGTACCCGCGGTGCTCCATTACTACGCGAAGCTCTGCCGCGGCGCGGACCCGCCGGGCGTGCGCCGCTTCCTGCTGGCCGCGGGCGCCATCGGGCTGCTGTACAAGAAGAATGCCTCGATCTCGGGCGCCGAGATGGGCTGCCAGGGCGAGGTTGGTGTCGCCTGCTCGATGGCGGCCGGCGGGCTCGCGGCCGCGCTCGGCGGCTCGGTCGGCCAGGTCGAGAACGCGGCCGAGATCGGCATGGAGCACAACCTCGGCCTCACCTGCGACCCGATCGCAGGGCTGGTGCAGATCCCCTGCATCGAGCGCAACGCGATGGGCGCGGTCAAGGCGATCAACGCGGCGCGGCTCGCCTTGCGCGGCGACGGCACGCACAAGGTCTCGCTCGACCAGGTGATCGCGACCATGCGCCAGACGGGGCACGACATGAAGTCGATCTACAAGGAGACCTCGCAGGGAGGCCTTGCGGTCAACGTCCCCGAGTGCTGAAGCAAAATAGGGACAGGTACACATTCGCCTGACAAATGTGTACCTGTCCCTATTTTGGTGCGAAGCGGTCGGTCGCGCGCACCAGCTCGTCGGTGATCCCCGGCTCGAAGGCGGAGTGCCCCGCGTCGGGCACCACGCAGAGTTCGGCCTGAGGCCAGGCGCGGTGCAGGTCCCAGGCCGTGAACATCGGGCAGACCCCGTCGTGGCGGCCCTGCACGATCGCGGTCGGGATGTGGCGGATACGGTCGATCCCGTCCAGCAACTGCGATTCGCGCTCCAGGAAGCCGCCATTGACGAAGTAGTGGCATTCGATGCGCGCGACCGCGAGCGCGAAGTCGTCCTCGCCCCACTTGCGCACGTTGTCCTCGTCCATCAGCAGGAAGCTGGTCGAACCCTCCCAGATCGCCCACGCGCGCGCCGCGGCAATCGCCGCGGCGCGGTCCGGGCCGGTGAGGCGCCGGTAGTACGCGCTCATCATGTCGTCGCGCTCGGCGGGTGGGATCGGGGCGACGAAATCCTCCCAGAAATCCGGATACAGCTTGCTCGCGCCCAATCCTTCCTCGTAGAACCAGTCGAGCTCTGACCTGCGCAACAGGAAGATGCCGCGCAGCACGAGTTCGGTCACGCGCGCCGGGTGCTGCTCGGCGTAGGCGAGCGCGAGCGTCGAGCCCCAGGAGCCGCCGAACACCTGCCATCGGTCGATGCCCAGCATCGTCCGCAGCCGTTCGATGTCCGCGACCAGGTGCCAGGTGGTGTTGTTCTCGAGGCTCGCGTGCGGGCGGCTCCTCCCGCAGCCGCGCTGGTCGAACAGCACGATGCGATAGCGCGCCGGGTCGAAGAAGCGGCGCGCGCGCGTATCGCAGCCCGCGCCCGGGCCGCCGTGCAGGAACACGGCCGGCTTGCCGGCGGGGTTCCCGCATTCCTCCCAGTAGATCTCGTGGCCGTCTCCGGTCGCGAGCAAGCCGTGGCGGTTCGGTTCGAGGGGCGGGTAGAGCCCGCGGCGGGCATTCGCTGACGGCATGACCCGGATCCTAGAAGCGGAACGCGATTCCCGCGAGCGCCTCGGCCTGGAGCAGGGTCGAACCGGAGGCCGTGATGCGGCAGAACGCGCTGCCGTTGTCGGAGCGGCAGAAGACTGCGCTGTCGCTGTCCATGGCCGTCAGGTAGCCGCGCGCCTCGAGTCGCAGCGCCGCGCGCGTGCCGAGGGGCACGCCGACGCCGATGGCGATCGAGCCCGAGAAGCGCGTTTCGTCGGTCGCGCCAGCCCCCGATGCCGAGAAGCGCGTCGCGCCGAGGCCGGCCGCGAAATAGGGCTGCACGCGTCCCTGCTCTCCGACCGGGATGGTGCCGCCCAGGTGCAGGTATTCGACGTCCACGTTGCGCACCGCCGTGCCGTCGTCAACCGACGAATCCTGGCGCGAGTACCAGAGCTGGTAGTAGCGCTCGTCGCCCTGGCGGAACCGCAGTTCCAGCGCGACGGCGACGCTGCTGCCGTCCTCGAGGTCACGCTCCGCGCCGGTGGCGAGGTCCTCGAGGCTGCCGCCGGCGCGGTAACCGCCATGCAGCGCGACCTGCGCCAGCGGGGAATCGGCGGCGCGGACGGCCGGCGCGAGGGCGAGTCCGGCAGCGAGCATCAGGATTCGTGTAACCATGCGGGGCGGCCGCCATCGTATCATGGGCCCGGAGCCACGCCCGCCCATGCGCATCCGCACCGAAGACGTCGCACGCACGCTCGAAAAACGCCTCGCGCCCGTCTGGCTGATCGCGGGCGACGAGCCGCTGCTCGTCGGCGAAGCCGCGGATGCCGTGCGCGCGCGCGCGCGCCGCGACGGCTACGCCGGTCGCGAAGTGTTCAACGCGGACCGATGGTTCGAGTGGCCGGAACTGCAGGTCGCCTGCCGGTCGCTGTCGCTGTTCGCGGAGCGGCGGATCATCGAGTTGCGCATGGGGGCGCCGCGGCCGGGCAAGGAGGGGGGCGAACTGCTCGCTCGTCTCGCCGCCGAGCCGCCGCCGGACACGATCCTGCTGGTCACGAGCGGCAAGGTCGAGCGCGAAGTCTACTCGACGGCCTGGTTCAAGGGGTTCGAGAAACACGGCGTCGTCGTGCAATCCTGGCCGGTCGAGATCGCGCGCCTGCCGGCATGGATTTCCGCGCGCGCCGCGCGCCATGGCCTGACACTCGAGCCGGACGCGGCGGAGCTCCTCGCCGAGCGCGTCGAGGGCAACCTGCTGGCCGCGCACCAGGAGATCGAGATGCTCGCGTTGCTGCATGCCGGCGGCACGCTCGCGGCGCTCGACGTGCAGGCCGCGGTCGCGAACAGCGCGCGCTACGACGTGTTCCAGCTCGGCGAGGCGACACTCGAGGGCGATGCCGCGCGCAGCCTGCGCATCCTCGACGGCCTGCGCGCCGAGGGCGCCGAGCCGCTGCTCGTGCTGTGGGTGCTGTGCCGCGAGTTGCGCGCGCTCGCCGAGGCGCGGCACGACCCGAAGGCGGCCGCCGGCTTCGGGCGCCAGGCCGAGCGGCGCGAGGCGCTGCTGCGCCGTGCCGTCGCGCGCATGCGGGGCGTCGCCCTGGCCCCGTACTTCCGCGCCGCCGCCCGCGTGGACCGCGAAGCCAAGCACCTGGCGCGCGGCGACGCCTGGATCTCGCTCACGGGGCTCACCGCGGCGTTCGCCGGGGCGGCGCAGCACCTGTTGCCTTCGGCCTGAGCGCCGATGCGGCCATTCGCGATTTTCGGCGGGATGTTCGACCCGATCCACTACGGGCACCTGCGCACCGCGTACGAACTCTGCGGCCTGCTCGGCCTGGAAGCGGTCGCCTTTGTGCCGGCCGGAGAACCGCCGCACCGGTCCGCGCCGCTCGCGGACGGCGCGACGCGCCTCGCGATGGTCGCGGCGGCGATCGAGGGCAACCCGCTGTTCGCCGTGGATGATCGCGAACTGCGCCGCCAGGGACCCTCGTACACCGTGCTGACGCTCGAGGAACTGCGCGCCGAACGCGGCCCGCAGCCGCTGGTGCTGATCATGGGCATGGACGCTTTCTCCGGGCTCGCCGGCTGGCACCGGGCCGGCGACCTGATCCGGCTCGCGCACATCGTCGTGGCCGTGCGGCCCGGGACCACGCGCCCTGCATCGGGCCTGCCGGCGGAACTGCTGCGCCGCCATGGCTGCGACGACCCCGCGCTGCTGTCGCAGTCTCCCGCCGGCCGCGTGCTGGTGAACGAGGGCACCCAGCTGATCGCCTCGTCGAGCGCAGTGCGGGCGATCGTCGCGGCCGGCGGCGATCCGCGCTACTTGATGCCCGAGGCGGCGCGTAGGATCATCCTCGCCAGGGGCAGCTACGCCCGGCCAGGCGAACGGAAGGAATGAGCGCAACGAGAGCGAAGGGGAAGCGCCGCATCACCCGCAAGCAGAAGACCAGGAAAGCACCTGGCGACCTGACCGACATCGCGATGGCCGCACTCGGCGACATGAAAGCCGTCAACGTCAAGGTGCTCGACGTCCGCAAGCTGACGGATGTCGCCGACACGATGATCGTCGCGACCGGGACCTCGGACCGCCACGTCAAGTCGATCGCCGACCGCCTCGTCGAGCGCTGCCGCCAGGCCGGACACCGGCCCTACGGCATCGAGGGCGAGCGCGAGGGCGAATGGGTGCTGGTGGACCTGCAGGACCTGATCGTGCACGTGATGCTGCCGCGCATCCGCGAGTTCTACGGCCTCGAGAAGCTGTGGGACCTGCGGCCAGCCGAGCGCAGGCCGAGCCTGGCCTGAGGATTCGCCATGCGCGTGCGTCTGATCGCGGCCGGCACCCGGATGCCGCGCTGGGTCGACGAAGGCGTCGCCGGATACGCGAAACGCTTCGGCCGCGGGCTGCGTTTCGAGCTGGTCGAGATTCCGCTCGCCAGGCAGCATGAGCGCATGCGCGCCGCCTGCCAGCCGCGCGACTATCTCGTCGCACTCGAAGTCGCGGGCCGTGCGATGACGACGCCCGAGCTCGCGCGCTGGCTCGCCGCGCGGCTCGCGGGCGGCCGCGACCTCGCATTCCTGGTCGGCGGGCCGGAGGGCCTCGACCGCGGACTCGCGGCCCGCGCGGAGTTGTCCTGGTCGCTGTCGCCGCTGACCTGGCCGCACGGCCTGGTGCGCATCATGGTGGTCGAGCAGCTCTACCGCGCCCACAGCCTGCTCGCCGGCCATCCCTACCATCGCGAATGACGCGCTGACCGGCTATCCTTGGCCGGTCAATGACTTACGAGACCATCATCCTGGCCTCGGCCTCGGAGCGCAGGAGCCGGCTGCTGGCCCAGATCGGGGTTCGCCACCGGGTCCTGGCGCAGCACCTGGACGAGACCCGGCGGACCGGCGAGGCGCCCCGCGACTACGTGGCGCGACTGGCGCGCGAAAAGGCCGAGGCCGCCGTGCGCGGCCTGCCCGCCGGCGAACGGCGTCCGGTGCTGGCCGCGGACACGGCCGTCGTGCTCGGCGGTCGCATCTTCGGCAAGCCTGCCGACGAGGACGAGTGCGTCGCCATCCTGTCGGCGCTTTCGGGACGCACGCACGAGGTGCTGACCGCGCTGGTGGTGCACCATGCGGGAACGCTGAACGCGGGATTCAGCGCGAGTCGCGTGAGCTTTCGCGCCATCGGCGAGGCGGAATCGCGGCGCTACTGGGAGACCGGTGAACCGGCCGGCAAGGCAGGCGCTTACGCGATCCAGGGTCTCGGCGCGGTGTTCGTCGAACGGATCGAGGGCAGCCATTCGGGCGTGATGGGGCTGCCGCTGTGCGAGACCGCGGCGCTCCTCGACGGGCTCGGCGTGCTGCGCTGGCAACGGCCTGCATGAAGGCCGGAACGGGCGCGCGGTCCGGCGGGTCCAAGCAGCGACGGGAACGCACGAAATGAGACGCGTCGCGACATGGGTCAAGAGGTTGGTGCGCTGGTCCGCGGCGACGGTCGCGGCGGGCGCGCTCCTGCTCGCGATCGGCATCGGCGCATTCCGGCTCGCGATCGAACTGCTGCCGGGCTACCAGCAGCGCATCATCGACCGGGTGCGCGAGGAGACCGGGCTGACGCTCGAATTCGACTCGGTGTACGCACGCATCGGCCGCTACGGACCCGAGATCGCGTTCCGCGGCGCGCGCCTGCTGCCTGCCGGCGGCGAGGAGCCGCTGCTGTCGGCCGAATCGGGACGCGTCAGCCTGTCGCTGTTCCGCTCGGCCTGGTATCGCCGCCTCGAAATTGGCCGCGTGCTGCTGGAGCGCCCGCGGCTCAACTTCGTGATCCACGCCGACGGCGGCGTGCAGCTCGTGGGCCAGGGTGCGCTGCAGCGGCAGGCGCCGGCGGAACGCCGGCCGATGACGCTCGAACGGCTGCCGCGCGGCCGCTTCGCGGTACGCGACGCGACGCTCGCCGTGCTCGACCTGCGCGCCAAGCAGGGCCGGTTCGAGCTGACCGGCGCCGACATCGAGATGGTGCGCAGGGGCAACGAGGTGTCGGTGAACGGGCAGGTGAAGCTGCCGGAGCACCTCGGCGCCTCGATCGACTTCCGGGCCGATGCGGAGGGCGACCTCGCGGATTCGGAAACCGTCGAGTGGACCGTGGGACTCGACGCCTACGACCTCGACCTCGAGCAATGGGCCGCGCTGCTGCCGGACAGCTTCTTCGTACCGGCGGCCGGATACGGTTCGGTGGAAATGAGCGCCCGCGGTCGTGGCCGCCGACTGGAGACGCTGCGCGCGCGTCCCGTGTTCGAGGACCTGCGGCTGCCCGGTGCCGAGCAGCCGTTCACGCGCATCGCCGGTGACATCCGCGTGCGACAGGACGGCGACGTGCTCACGGTTGAGGCGACCGGGCTCGAACTGTCGCGCCCCGGCTCGCCCTGGCGCCCGACCAGCGTCGAGGCGCGCCTCACGCGCAAGGACGGCAGGCTCGCGACTGCGACGCTGCGCGCCGACTACCTCAAGCTCGAGAATCTGGCCGCCTTTTCGCCGGTGCTTCCCGCCGGCCGGCCGCGCGAGCTGCTCGAGGCCCTGGCGCCGCGCGGCGAACTGTTCGGCATCGACCTCGGCATCGCGCACGCGGGCGCGAAGCGGTTGCCGGACGTCACCGGCCGCCTGCGATTCGTCGACGTCGCCTTCGAGCCGCTCGGCCGGGCCGCCGGCCTGAGCGGACTCGACGGCGCGATCGAGGGCCGCGGAGCCGGCGGTGTCGTCCACATCGCGACGCGCGATGGCCTGATCAAGTGGCCCTTGCAGTGGCGCTCGCTGGTCGAGGTGCCGCGCGCGGATGCGCGCGTCGAGTGGAGCCGCTTCGACGACGGCGTGCGGTTCTGGGTCGAAGGCGCGAAGCTCGATACCGGCCATGGACGGGCGGAGGGCAGGCTTCGCATGGTGGTGCGGCCCGGGCAGCTGCCGCTGATGGACCTGCAGGCGACCGCGAGCGACTTCGACCTGCGGCAGACCTGGCGCTACCTGCAGATCGAACGCCTGAAGCCGAAGACCCTCGCATGGCTGGATGCGGCGTTCCGCGCAGGTCGCGTCCCGGAAGCCCGCGTCTCGATCACCGGGCCGACCCGGGGATTCCCGTACCGCGAAGGCCAGGGCCGCTTCACCGCGAATGGCCGGGTCACGGGGCTCCAACTCTACTACGCGCCGGGCTGGCCGGACTTGCGAGGCGTCGAGGCCGAGTTCAATTTCGACGGGCCCGGGCTGCATGGAGTCGCGACGCGCGGCAACCTGTCGGGGATCGCGTTTTCCAGGGCCGAGGTGCACAGCACCGACCTCCGCAACGCGATGCTCATCGTGAGCGCGACTGGCCGTGCCGACGCCGGCCGCGCAATCAGGATGCTGCAGGCGAGCCCGCTCGCGCCCTCGCTGGGCGCCGGCTTCGCGGGGCTTGCCGGCTCGGGGCCGGTGACCGGCGAGATCTCGATGTTCCTGCCCGTCAAGGACCTCGACCGCCGCGTGATCGCGGTCGTGACGCGGCTCGGCGGCGTGACCTTGCGCCACCAGCAGGAAGCCGTCGAAGCGACCGGCCTCGAGGGCGACCTCTGGTTCCGGAACCGCGAAATCCATGCGCCGGCGCTGCGCGGAAAATTCCTCGGCGGGCCGTTGCAGGTCACCATCGCGACCGAGGGCCGTCGCGACGGCACGCTCGAGACGCAGGTCAACGCGCAGGGAACCGCGGACGGCGCGCTGCTGGTGCCGGCTGCGCACCTGCCGCTCAATGCCAACCTGAATGGTCGTGCCGACTGGCGCGGTTTCCTGACCGTGCATCGCGCGGCTGCGGTCGGCGAGCCGGCGCGCGGGACGATGCGCCTGTCGAGCGACCTGCGTGGCCTCTCGCTCGGGCTGCCCGAGCCGTTCGAAAAGTCCGTGGAGGTCGCGCGGCCGCTGACGATCACCGGCAGCTTCGACGGCGACAGCGGCCTGCGCATGCAGGGCCAGTACGGCCGCGACGTGCACGCGCTGCTGCAATGGCGTCGGGGCGGCGACGGCCCGCCGGTCGAGCGAGGCGTGGTTTCCTTCGGCACGGCCGTGCCCGGTTCACTGCCGAAGGAGCCCGGGCTGTGGCTGCGCGGGCGTCTCGATGAGGCGAGCGTTTCGGCGATCCTGGCGCTGCGCTGGAGCGAGCCGCGCGGGCGGCCGCTGGCGGAATGGCTCGGGGGTGCCGATCTCGCGGTGCGCGATCTCGAGGTGCTGGGCTACCGGTTTGCGAACGTGAATGCCCGTCTGCGTCCCGGCAACCGCGCCTGGGACATCCACGTCGACGGCCCGGCGGCCAGCGGTCAGCTGACGGTGCCGTACGACTTCCCGGGCGAAGTGCCGATGGTGCTTGACCTCGACCGCCTGGAATTCGGCGAGCCCATGCGCATGCCCACGTCCATGCCCGCGCCCGCGAACGGCGCCGCCGGCGCGAGCCGGGGGCCCGATCCGCGCGAACTGCCCGCGATCCGGGTGGACCTGCGCGACTTCAGATTCGGCGGCCGCAGCTTCGGGCACACGCAGGCGGAATTCTCGCGCGGTACCGCCGGCATGACGCTCAACCAGTTCAGCATGAAGCATGCGGCATTCGAGGCGAAGGGCCGCGGCAGCTGGCTGGTGCGCGAGCGGGGCGCGGAGTGCCGGCTCGAGTTCGAGGCCGACAGCACGGACGTGCTCGGATTCATGAATGCGATGCAGCTCGGCTCGCTGGTCGCCGCCAGCCAGGGGCGCGTGTCGGCGAGCCTCAGCTGGCCCGGGCCGCCGGAGACCAGCGCGATCGAGCGCCTCTCGGGCCGCATCGAAATCTCGGCGCGCGACGGTCGCCTGACCTCGGTCGAGCCCGGCGCCGGACGCGTATTCGGCCTGATGAGTCTTGCGCACCTGCCGCGCCGCCTGGCGCTCGACTTCGGCGACCTGACCGGGGAAGGGCTCGCCTTCGACGCCATGACCGGGAGCTTCCAGCTCACCGACGGCGAGGCCTACACCGACAACCTGACACTGCGCGGATCGGCCGCCGAGATCGGTCTCGCCGGCCGCACCAGCCTGCGGCACCGCACTTACGACCAGACCGCGGTGGTCACCGGTCAGCTCGGCGCCTCGCTCGGCGTCGCGGGCGCCCTCGCAGGCGGGCCGGCCGTGGGCGCGGCGCTGCTGCTGTTTTCGCAGATCTTCAAGCAGCCGCTCAAGGGCGCGACGCGCGGCTACTACCGCATCACGGGCACCTGGGATGAGCCTCAGGTGAAGCGCGTGGACGCACGCGAAGTGAAGGACAGCCGCCAGGCCGGTTCCGCGGCTCCCGAAGCCGCCGAGAGCGCAGGCGGCGCGCCGCAACCGCCATGAGCGCGCCGGTGGTCGCCGCCGTACAGATGTCCTCGCGCGCGGACGTCGCGCAGAATCTCGCCGAGGCGCGCCGCCTGCTCGAGCGCGCGCGCGCGGCCGGCGCCTGCCTCGCGGTGCTGCCGGAGAATTTCTGCTTCATGGGCCGGGGCGAGGCCGAGCGCCGTGCGATCGTCGAACCGGACGGCGACGGCCCCGTGCAACGCGCCATGTCGGCGGCAGCGCGCGAACTCGGCCTGTGGATCGTGGCGGGCACGCAGCCGATCGCGGTCCCGGGCGACGCGCGCCCGGCGAACGCCTGCATCGTCTACGACGCCGCCGGCCGCCGCGTCGCGCGCTACGACAAGATCCACCTGTTCGACGTGGACCTGCCGGGCGGGCGCGAGAACTACCGCGAGTCCGCGAACGCCGCGCCGGGTGCGAAGGCCGTCACGGTGGACACGCCGGCGGGCCGGCTCGGCTTGAGCGTGTGCTACGATCTGCGTTTCCCCGAGCTGTACCGGAAGCTGGTCTCCGAGGGTGCCGAGATCCTGAGCGTGCCATCTGCATTCACCGGCCCGACCGGCCGCGCGCACTGGGAAGTCCTGCTGCGGGCACGCGCCGTCGAGAATCTCTCCTTCGTGGTGGCCGCGGCCCAGACCGGCATTCACGACAACGACCGCGAAACTTACGGTGACAGCCTGATCGCCGATTTCTGGGGACGCGTGCTGGCGCGGCAGCCGCGCGGCAGCGGCATCGTGACGGCGTCGTTCGACCGCGACGGCCAGCGCGCGGCACGCCGGTCCTTCCCGGCCCTCGATCACCGCCGGATCGTCTGAGCATGGACGCCCTGGCACGCGCGCGCGAACGCATCCTGACGCCTTCGGGCCTCGACGAGCGCCGGCTCGAGCAGGCGCTCGGCTCGCTGCTGGGCGCCGCCGTGGATGCGGGCGATCTCTACTTCCAGCTCGCGCGCGAGGAGCACTGGGCGCTCGAGGACGGCATCGTCAAGGAAGGCAGCCACAGCATCGAGCAGGGTGTCGGCGTGCGCGCGATGGCCGGAGAACGCACCGGATTCGCGTATTCGGACGAGGTCGTGCCGGCCGCGCTCGCGGAAGCGGCGCGCGCCGCCCGCGCGATCGCGCGCGAAGGCGGTGATGGTCAGGTGCAGGCCTGGCGCGCGACGGAGGCGCATCGGTTGTACCTGCCGGACGACCCGATCGCCTCGCTCGCCGACGCCGACAAGGTCGCGATGCTGGTGGAGCTCGACCGCCACGCGCGCGCGCTCGACCCGCGCGTGAAGCAGGTGGTCGCTACGCTCGCGGCGGTCCACGAGATCGTGCTGGTGGCGTCCAGCGACGGCACGCTGGCCGCCGACGTGCGCCCGCTGGTGCGCATGAACGTCTCGGTGATCGTGGAACAGAACGGCCGCCGCGAACAGGGCTACGCCGGCGCCGGCGGCCGGCATTCGCTGCTCGAATTCGTCACCGGCGGGCGGCCGCTGTCGCTCGCGCGCGAAGCCGTGCGCCAGGCGACCGTGAATCTCGAGTCGGTGCCTGCGCCCGCCGGCACCATGACCGTCGTGCTGGGGCCGGGCTGGCCCGGCGTGCTGCTGCACGAGGCGGTGGGTCACGGGCTCGAGGGCGACTTCAACCGGCGCGGCACCTCGGCGTTCTCGGGGCGAATGGGCGAGCGCGTGGCATCGCCGCTGTGCACCGTGGTGGACGACGGCACCCTGGCCTCGCGGCGCGGCTCCCTCAATGTCGACGACGAGGGAACGCCGACTTCCTGCACGACGTTGATCGAGAATGGCGTGCTGAAGGGCTACCTGCAGGACAAGCTGAACGCCCGGCTCATGGGCATGGCGCCGACCGGCAATGGCCGGCGCGAGTCATTCGCGCACGCGACGCTGCCGCGCATGACCAACACCTACATGCTGCCCGGGCCGCACCAGCCGGAGGAGATCATCCGCTCGGTCAAGCGCGGGCTCTACGCCGTCAACTTCGGCGGCGGCCAGGTGGACATCACCTCGGGCAAGTTCGTGTTCTCGGCGAGCGAGGCCTACCTGATCGAGGACGGCAAGGTCACCGCGCCCGTCAAGGGCGCCACGCTCGTCGGCAACGGCCCGGACGTGCTGACCCGCGTCAGCATGGTCGGCAACGACCTGACGCTCGACGACGGCATCGGCAGCTGCGGCAAGGACGGGCAGACCGTGCCGGTCGGCGTCGGCCAGCCGACCCTGCGCGTGGATGCGCTGACCGTGGGCGGCACCGCCTGAGGTCACCGGCGCCGTGCGAATCGTCCGCTCCGTGTACGAGTCGCTGCCCTGGGCCTACATGGTCCTCGGGGCCATCGCGATCGCCGTCTCGTTCATGTGGCGGGAGCCGGTGTGGTCCGAGGCGCTCGCGCTCTGCGGGCTGGTCACGATCGTGTCGGGCCTGGTGGTCGCGCTGCGTCGGCGCGACTACCGCATCCAGCAGCGCCGTTACGGCGCCGAGCTCGAGGACGACGACGATTGAACCCGCCGCGGCCGCTCAGGCCGCGTCGTCGTCCGCCTGTTCCGTCGCGGCTTCCTTCTCGCCAAGCACCGGGTGGTCGCCGGTCGGCTCCGCCTGCGGCTGCGCGCGCGCGCGCGCCGATCGCTCGTCCAGGTACATGATCTCGTGCTTGCCGAGCACGATCACGTCGCCGTCGTTCAGGTGGTGCTTGCGCACGCGCTTGGACTTCACGTAGACCCCGTTGGTGCTGTTGAGGTCCTCGAGTACGCTGCCGTCGACGGAGGTGACGATCTGGCAGTGGTGCCGGCTCACGTACTTGCTGTCGATCTGAAGGTCGTTGTCCACGGTGCGGCCGATCACCAGGCGGCCGGGACGCAATGGACGTTCCTCGACGTGCTCGCCGGCGTGCGCGATGATGATCCGGGCGAGCACCGTCTCCGGCCCGACCGGCCGCGGCACGGGCGCGGCAGCCGCCGCGGCCGCCGCCGCAGCGGCCCGCATGCGGCCGGTGCGCGCGGCGAATTCGACCCACTGCAGTTCCTCGATCGCGGCCTTGAGCTCGCGCACGCCGATCTGCTTCTTTTCCATCGCGTAGGCGCCCATCAGCGCGGTGTCGCAGATCGTGTTGACCAGGCGCGGCACGCCGCCGGTGTAGCGGAAGATGATCGGGAAGGTGACCGCCGCGAAGATCTCGCGGCCGTGCGAGCCTGCGACCTCGAGCCGGTGCAACACGTAGGCCTGCGTGTCCTCGGGAGACAGCGCAGTCAGGTGGAACCGCAGGCGCACGCGCTGCACCAGCTGAAGCAGCTCGGGCGAGTCGAGTGTCTGGTTCAGTTCCGGCTGGCCGCACAGGATGATGCGCAACACCTTGTCCTTGGTAGTTTCGACGCCGGACAGCAGTCGGATCTCCTCGAGCACGCGGTTCGACAGGTTCTGGGCTTCGTCGACGATCAAGAGCACCTTGCGCCCGGCCGCGTACTGCTCGACCAGGAACTGGTTGAGCGTGGCGAGCAGCTCGGCCTTGCGCATCCTGAACGGCGAGAAGCCGAACTGGACCAGCACCGACTGCAGGAACTCGATCGGCGACACCTGGGTCTGCGCCACCTGCGCGACCACTACGTCCTTCTCGAGCTCGCGCAGGAAAGTCTCGATCAGCGTGGTCTTTCCGGAGCCGATCTCGCCGGTGATGACCACGAAGCCGTCGGTGAACCAGGTCGTGGATTCCATGTACGCCTTGGCGCGCGCATGGTGCTTCGACAGGTACAGGAAAGCCGGGTCCGGGCTCAGCCGGAACGGCAATTCGGTCAGGTGGAAATGCTCGAGGTACATCGGACCAATAAGGCTAGCACATGGGCTGCCGGGGACGCCGTCCGGCGCCGGCGATGCGCCGCAGGCGCGCCGCCATGCGCGCGCGCGCCGAGCGGTCGGAGCAGACCGCGGTCAGGTGGCCGAGCTTGCGCCGCGGGCGCGGCGATTTTCCGTAATCATGGAAGTGCGCGCCGGGAATCGCGGCGACCGCCGCGGTCAGTGGCAGGCGCCCGATCAGGTTCACCATGACCACATGGCCGCGCGCGCGCGTGCTGCCGAGCGGCAGCCCCGAGATCGCGCGCAGGTGGTTCTCGAACTGGCTGGTCTCGGCGCCCTCGATGGTCCAGTGGCCGGAGTTGTGCACGCGCGGCGCCATCTCGTTTGCGACCAGCCTGCCGCGCTCCACGAAGAACTCGACGCACAGCACGCCGGCGTAGCCGAGCGCCGCGAGCAGGCGCGAGACATGGCGCTCCGCCGTGCGCTGCAGAGGGGCGTGATGGTACGGCGCGCGCGTCATCGCCAGCATGCCGCGCTCGTGCAGGTTCTCCGCGAGCGGGTAGAAGACGGTGCGGCCGACGCGGTCGCGCGCGGCGATGAGCGACACTTCGCGCGAGTACCGCACCAGGCGCTCATAGATGAGCGGCCGGCCCTTGAGCATCCGCCAGGCGGCGCCGGCATCCGCGACACGGCGGATCCGCGCCTGGCCCTTGCCGTCGTAGCCGAGCCGGCGCGTCTTCAGGATGCCCGGCAAGCCGAGTCCGCGGATCGCGCGTTCCAGACTCCGCAGGTCGTCCACTGCGGCCCAGGGAGCGACCGGGATGCCATGACGCGAGAACAGCTCCTTCTCGGCGACGCGGTCCTGCCCGATCGCGAGTGCGCGCGGCGGCGGCCACACCGGCGCGATGCGCGCGACCGCGCGCGCCGATTCGACCGGGACGTTTTCCCAGTCGAAGGTCACGACGTCCACGCGCCGGGCGAAACGGCGCAGGCGTCGCAGGTCGTCGAACTCGCCGGTGACGATGTCCGCGACCGCGGCGCCCGGCACCGCGGCCGTGCGGTCGTACATCGTGAAGCGCATGCCGAGCGGGATGCCGGAAATCGCCATCATCCGGCCGAGCTGGCCGGCGCCGATGATACCGATGTGCACGTCTCAGGTCCGCGCGGGATCCGGCTTCGCCAGCACCTCGGAAGTCTGGCGTTCGCGGTAGGCACGCAGCGCATCGGCCAGCGGCGGATGCCGCGCCGCGAGGATCGCGGCGGCGAGCAGGGCCGCATTCTTCGCGCCGGCCTCGCCGATGGCGACGGTCGCGACCGGAACGCCCGCCGGCATCTGCACGATCGAAAGCAGGGAATCGAGGCCGAGCAGCGTCTTCGACTGGATCGGCACGCCGATGACCGGCAGCAGCGTTTTGGCGGCCGTCATGCCGGGCAGGTGCGCGGCGCCCCCGGCGCCCGCGATCAGCACCTCGATGCCGCGACCGGCCGCAGCCGCGGCGTACTCGAACAGCAGATCAGGCGTGCGATGGGCCGAGACGACCCGTGTCTCGTAAGGTACCGAGAGCGCCGCGAGCAGGTCGGCCGTGTGGCGCATCGTCTCCCAGTCGGAAGACGAGCCCATGATGATGCCGACCAGCGGTTTCATCGCGGAATTCTAGCATGGGGCCGCGGCAGCGGTTCCGTAACTCGCTGATCGGAAAGAAATTCCCCCGCGCCGACAGGGAGTGGTGCGGCGCGGGGGGATGCCCGAAGATCAGGGGATGCTTGATACGCTGGGCAACGCGATCAGGCTAGCGCGGCAAGCAGGGCTCGCCACGGTCCGGATGTCGCCGCCCGGCGACAGCGTCTCAGAGTTGCTGCCGCACCAGTCGGAAAAGCTCACGCCGTGCGCTGTCTTGTCGGGCGCCCGCCTGCGCCGCCGCGGTGATGAGCGCCGCGAGCCGATCGCCGTCTGCGTCCGGGAACTCCGCCATGAAATCCGCGATCGCTGCGGCACCGCGTGTGATCAGGTCGTCGCGCCACCGTTCGGCGCGCCGGAATCGGGCGGTCTCGACGCGGGCCGTATGAGCATCCGCATCCAGCGCTGCGCGAATGGGTTCCGCGTCCACGCCGCGCAGCAGCTTGCCGACGAACAGGCGCTGGCGCAGCCTCGCGCCGTGGCTCGTGAGCCGCCGTGCCAGCGCGAGCGCATCGGCCAGCTTGTCCGGCAGGGCGAGGCCCGCGATCAGCTCCTCCGGGGCCTCGATCAGGCGGTTGGCGAGGTCCTGGACCGCCTGGGCCCGGCGCTTGAGCTCGGACTTGGTCGGGGGCGGGGCTTCCCCGGGCAGCTGGCGGCGGCGCATCGCGGCGATGCTAGCATGCACGGTTTGATATGACCGACACGGCACCCAACGACCAGGCCGCGCTCGAGCGGGTCGTCGAGAAGGCGGTGACACTCGCGCGCAGGAAAGGTGCGACCGCGGCCGAGGCCGCGGTCGGCGTTTCCACCGGACTCTCCGTGACGGTGCGTCTCGGCGAGGTCGAGACGCTCGAGTACCAGCGCGACCGCAGCCTGGGGGTCACGGTCTATGCCGGCCAGCGCAAGGGCTCGGCGAGCACCGCGAACCTGACGCCGGCCGCGGTCGAGGAAACCGTCGCCAAGGCGCTTTCGATCGCGAGCTTCACGACCGACGACGCCTATGCCGGCCTGCCGGATGCGGCGCTGATGGCGCGCGAGCTGCCCGATCTCGACCTCAGCCACCCCTGGGAGATCGACGCGCCGGCGGCGATCGAACTCGCGCGGCGCTGCGAACAGGCGGCGCTCGCGCTGGATCCGCGCATCAGGAACTCCGAGGGCGCCTCGGTCGCGACGCACCGCAGGCTCGCCGTGTTCGGCAACAGCCACGGCTTCGTCGGCGGCTACCCGTCCACTTCGCACAGCGTCAGCTGCGTCGTGCTGGGCCAGCAAGACGGCGACATGCAGCGCGATTACTGGTACACCGCCGCGCGCGACTGGCGCGCGCTCGAGGATGCCGAGGAGGTCGGCCGCAAGGCGGCGCGCAAGGCGGTCGGACGCCTCGGCGCGGAGAAGCTGCCGACGCGCAGGGCGCAGGTGCTGTTCGCCCCGGAACTGGCGCGCGGCCTGGTCGGGCATTTCGTCGGCGCGATCGGAGGCGCGGCGCAGTACCGGCGCGCCAGCTTCCTGCTCGACGCCGCCGGGCAGCCGGTCTTTCCGGAGGCGATTTCGCTGATCGAGCGGCCGCACCTCAAGGGGGCCTTCGGTTCCGCGCCGTTCGACACCGAGGGCGTGGCGACGCGCGACCGCGAGCTGGTGGTGCGCGGCGTGCTCGACGGCTACCTGCTGGACGCCTACTCCGCGCGCAAACTCGGGCTCTCAACCACCGGCAACGCGGGCGGCGTGCACAACCTGATCGTGCAGGGCCAGATGCTGGATCCCCGGACGCTGCTGGCAAAGCTCGGGCGCGGGCTGCTGGTGACCGAGATGATGGGACAGGGCGTCAACCCGGTCACCGGCGACTACTCGCGCGGCGCCGCCGGATTCTGGGTCGAGGGCGGAGAGCTGGCGCAGCCGGTCCACGAGATCACGGTCGCCGGCAACCTGCGCACGATGTACCGCGGCATCGTCGCAATCGGCGACGACGTGGACCGGCGCGGCGCGATCCACTGCGGATCTCTCCTGATCGACGAGATGACGATCGCCGGCGACTAGGCCGGGTCCGGCCGGCCCGCGAGTTCGCGCAGCGTGGTGCCGCCGATACGATCCCGAATCGCCGCATCCATGGCGTCCGTGACCGCGTCCGCGGCGGGCTCGGTCTTCGCGCGCCACAGCAGCCACGTCTCGTACTGCCGTTCGTCGCGCACCGCGTTCAGGACGTCGGTCAGCGCGATCACCTCGAGGTCGCGTGCGGGCAGCACTTCTTCTTCCTCGTTGAGCGCGACCAGGCCGCCCTTCTCCAGAGAATCGATCACGCTCGCGAGCGCCGAGCCCGGGATTTCGAGTTGCTCCGAAAGCGCCCGCAGGCGCCAGGGCGAGTGGCCGCTCACGAAGCGGCGCGCGACCAGCAGCATCACCGTGAGCGCGAGCCGCTCGCGCAGGCAGCTCGTGAGGCGCACCGGCGCCTGGCCGGCGCGCAGGTAGCGGGGATTCTGCACGTAGAACGAGAGCTGCGCCCCGATCAGCAGGATCAGCCAGCTCAGGTAGATCCAGATCAGCGCGGCGAGGAAGATGGCGAATCCCGCGTAGATGGCCACCATCTGGGTCGAGAGCGCGATGATCTTGGCGAACAGCGCGCCGCTCGCGGCCCACAGCACGCCAGCGGTCAGGCCCCCTGCGAGCGCGGGCCGGAGCCGCACGCGCGTGTTCGGCACGAACACGTAGAGGAAGGTGAACACGCCGGTCACGAATACGTACGGGCCGAGCGCACGCAGGCCCGGGTGCAGGGGCACTGCGCCAAGCAGCCCGAACACGATCACGAGGAAGATCGGGCCGATCACCATCAGGCTCAGGTATTCGCTGATCCGCCGCATCAGCGAGCGCGGACGCTCGACGTGCCAGGCAAAGTTGAACGCGCCCTCGAGCTTCTGGATGGTTGCGACGACGGTGTAGAGCAGGAAGGCAAGGCCGACCGAGCCCAGCACACCGCCGCGCACGCGCTCAGCGAAGTCCATGATCTGCGCGGTGAGCTCCGAGGCGCGCTCGCCGACCGGCCGCAGCAGCTCGTAGATCAGCGGCTCCAGGTCGCGGTGCACGCCGAGGCCCTTGAGCACGGCGAAGGCGAAGGCGATGAGCGGCACCAGCGACAGCAGGGTCGTGTACACGAGCCCCATGGCGCGCAGGTTGAGCTCGCCGGTGAGCAGGTCGCGCACCAGTGCGAAGGGATAGCGCAGCAGGTCGAGCAGCCAGTTGGCAGGCGCGACCGGCAGGTCGTGCCGGTCGAACAGCAGGCGCTCGACGCGCCGGCGCAGGTCGAGGCGCATGCTCATCGCGGCAGGGTGTCACAGGCCATGGATGCCCGCAATCGGCCGCACGCCTCAGCCGGTCAGCCTGCGCTCCGCCTCGCGGTACTTCTCTGCGGTCCCCGCGATGACCTCCGGCGGCAGTCGCGGTCCCGGCGCCCGCTTGTTCCAGTCGAGCCGCTCGAGGTAGTCGCGCACGAATTGCTTGTCGAAGGACGGCGGGCTCGCGCCCTCGCGCAAGCCGTCCGCGGGCCAGAAGCGCGAGGAATCCGGCGTCAGGGCCTCGTCCATCAGCACCACCTCGCCGGCGGCGTCGAGGCCGAACTCGAACTTGGTGTCGGCGATGATGATGCCGCGCGTCAGCGCATATTCCGATGCGTAGGCGTACAGCGCGAGCGCGAGCGAGCGCACCCGTCCGGCGACCGCGGTGCCGACCGATTGCTGCATGCGGTGGAACGGGATGTTCTCGTCGTGCATCCCTGCCGCGGCCTTGGTCGCCGGCGTAAAGATCGGCTGCGGCAGGCGCGCGGCGAGCGCGAGACCCGGCGGCAGCGCGATGCCGCAGACCGAGCCGGAATCGCGGTAGTCCTTCCAGCCGGAGCCGATCAGGTAGCCGCGCACGACGGCCTCGACCGGCAGCGGCCTGAGCCGCGAGACCACCACCGCGCGGCCGTCGAGCAGCGCGCGGTCGGCGGCATCCGTCACGTACTTCGACGTCGGTTCGCCGGTCAGGTGATTTCTCACGATGTGGCGGGTGCGCGCGAACCAGAAGTTCGCGATCGCCGTCAGCATGCGTCCCTTGCCGGGAATTGGGTCGGGCAGCACCACGTCGAAGGCCGACAGCCGGTCGGTCGCGACGATCAGCAGGCGATCGTCGCCGATCGCATAGTTGTCGCGCACCTTGCCGCGGTGGACCAGCGGCAGTTCTTTCAGGTTCGATTCAAAGAGTGTCGCGGGGCTCATGCGTTGCGGCCACTTGCTAACATGGCCTCCGCATGCGGTCAAGGATGCGAAAGTGAGCTGGATCGGCAAGATCGTGGGCGCGATCGCCGGCTTCCTGCTGACGCGACGCGCAACCGGCGTGCTGCTGGGAATCGTGCTCGGTCATCTCTACGACCAGTACGTCGCGCGGGGCGCGGCCGGTCCACGCACGGACGCAGCGACGGTGCGCGCGGTGTTCTTCCGCACCGCATTCGGCGTCATGGGCCACGTCGCAAAGGCCGACGGGCGCGTGTCCGAGCAGGACATCGTCGCGGCGCGCCGCATGTTCCGGCAGTTCAACCTGGGCGAGGCCGACACGCGCGCGGCCATGGAGTTCTACACCCAGGGCAAGACCGCGGACTACGACCTCGATGCCGCGCTCGGAGGACTCGCCGACGCCTGCCGTGGACGCGAAGAGGTGCTGCGCATGTTCCTCGAGATCCAGATGCGCGCGGCATTGCTCGGCGACGGGCTCGCGGGCGCGACGCGCGCCACGCTCGTCCGGGTTGCGAATGCGCTCGGGATCGGCGCCGTGGAGTTCGCGCACCTCGAGATCCTCGCGCGCTTGCAGGCGCAGGCGGCGGGATATGCGCCGGGCGGAACCGGCGGGGCGCGCAGCCAGGCGCCGCGCGGCGGCACGCTCGCCGAGGCCTACGAAGTGCTCGAAGTGGCCGCGACTGCGACCGACGCCGAGGTCAAGCGCGCCTACCGGCGGCAGATGAGCCGCAATCACCCGGACAAGCTGGTCGCACGCGGGCTGCCCGAATCCATGCTGGAAGTCGCGAAGCAGAAGACCCAGGCCATCCAGGCGGCGTACGAGCGCATCCGCGAGGCGCGCGGCATGCGCTAGAGTAGCCGCTCATCATGCAGTCCCCGGTCATCGCTCCCTCGATCCTGTCGGCCGATTTCGCCCGCCTGGGCGCGGAGGTGGACGCCGTGCTCGCGGCCGGCGCCGACTGGATCCATTTCGACGTGATGGACAACCACTACGTGCCAAACCTGACCATCGGCCCGCTGGTCTGCAAGGCGCTGCGCAGGCACGGGGTGAAGGCTCCCATCGACGTGCACCTGATGGTGGACCCGGTGGACCGGCTGGTCGGGGATTTCGCCGAGGCCGGCGCGAGCTGGATCAGCTTCCATCCGGAGGCGAGCCGCCACGTGGACCGCACGATCCAGCTGATCCGGAGTTCGGGCTGCAAGCCCGGGATCGTGCTGAACCCGGCGACGCCGCTGTCCTGGCTCGATTACACGCTGGAAGCCGTGGACCTGGTGCTGCTCATGTCGGTGAATCCCGGCTTCGGCGGGCAGCAGTTCATCGAATCTGCGCTCGCCAAACTCGCCGAGGCACGCCGGCTGATCGACGCTTCGGGCCGCGCGGTGCGCCTCGAGATCGACGGCGGCGTCAGGGAGGACAATGTCGGCCCGATCGCGCGCGCGGGCGCGGATACTTTCGTGGCCGGCAGCGCGATCTTCGGTGCGAAGGATTACGCGGCGACAATCCGCGCGATGCGCGCGGCGATCGGAAAATAGGGACAGGTACACATTACGCCGAATCGCGCCCGTGTCGCGATGGCACCGGCCCAATTCGGCCTAATGTGTACCTGTCCCTGTTTTACTTGGCCGCGGCGATCGCAGCCTTGGCGATCTCCGGCACCGGGCGCGTCTTGACCTTGGGCCGCGCGCCGAACACCACGATGGTCTTGCCGCGCGCGGTCAGCAGGCCCTGTTCCTCGAGCACCTTGAGCACGCGGCCGGCCATCTCGCGCGAGCAGCCGACCAGTCGCGACAACTCCTGCCGGCTCACCTTGATCTGCATGCCCTGCGGGTGGGTCATCGCGTCGGGCTCGCCGCAGAGATCCATGATCGCGTGCGCGATGCGGCCGGTGACGTCCACGAAGGCGAGGTCGCCGAGCTTCTTGTTAGTGCGGTCGAGCCGCGTCGCGAGCTGCGTCGCCAGCTCGAACACCAGGCCGGGGCTCTCCGACGCCACCTGGCGGAAGCGCGGGTAGGTCATTTCCGCGAGCTCGCACTGCGTGCGCGTGCGCACCCAGGCGCTGCGCTGGCCGCTGTCCGAGAACAGGCCCATCTCGCCGAAGAACTGACCCTTGTTGAGGTAGGCGAGGACCATCTCGTTGCCTTCCTCGTCCTCGATCATCACTTCCACCGAGCCGCGGATAATGTAGTAGAGGACGTCGGGCAGGTCGCCGGCGTGGATCAGCGCCGTCTTGGACGGCACCGTGCGCACGCGACAGTAGCTCAGGAAACGGTTGATCGCCGGGATGTCGGTCAACGGTTTGACGGGTTCTTCCATTTGACTCCCCTTGGGGGCGGCTGCCATCCGGGTTGTGGCATCGGCAGGCCCGCCCGCCGTTGTATTACAGCCTCGTCCGGGCCGCAAGACATAATCAAATTCGACTCAGATCCAGTAGGCAGTGCCGGTCATGACCCGGGCCGTCAGCCTCATGAGTTGCGGTACGGGTTCCGGCAGCGGCACGCCGCCCGCGGCAATTGCGGACTGACCGTGACCGGATTCATCGGCTTTCATCTGTTCGACGATCGCGCGGCTGCGCAGGTCCTCGGGCGGCAGCTTCTCGAGGTGCGAATCGAGGTGGCCCTCGACCTGGCGTTCGGTCTCCGCCATGAACCCGAGACTCATGCGGTCGCCGGCGAGGCCCGCGAGCGCACCGATGGCAACCGACCCGGCATACCAGATCGGGTCGAGCAGGCTGGCGCGCGAGCCCAGTTCGTCGAGCCGGTCGCGGCACCAGGCCAGATGATCGCCTTCCTCCGCCGCGGCGCGGACGAGCGCCGCACGCGTTTCCGGCGAGCGGGCGGTGAGCGCCTGCCCGTGGTAAAGGCCCTGCGCCGCGATTTCGCCCGCATGGTTCACGCGCATCAGGCCTGCGACGTGCCGGCGGACAGCCTCGTCCGCCGGCGCCACCGCGGGATCGCCCGGCGTCGGACGCTGGCTTGCGGGCCGGGCAAAAGAGGCCCGCAGGCCCGCCTCGGCGAGTTCGAGCAGCCGGTCGAGGGCTGAAGGCGCGGCGCGGTCCATTCGACGCATATTATATAGCCGCGCCGGGTCCGCTACCCCAATGGCGACAAGGACTTGCGGCTGCCGCCCGGCGGCTTTGCATTGACCCCGCTTCTTATTTAACCTTGCCCGCCTTTTACCAACCCTACCCGGTCCTGGGGCCCAAGATGAAGACGGTTTTCGCGAAGCCAGAACGCGTTCGCCGCGACTGGTTTCTGGTGGATGCGTCCGGAAAGACGCTCGGACGCCTGGCGACCGAAGTCGCCATGCGCCTGCGCGGCAAGCACAAGCCGGAGTACACGCCGCACGTGGATTGCGGCGACCACATCATCGTCATCAATGCCGAGAAAGTCGCGGTGACGGGCAACAAGCTGAGGGACAAGCAGTACCACCAGCACACCGGCTACCTGGGCAACCTGAAGACCATCGCGCTCGGCAAGATGCTGCAGGAGCACCCGGAACGCGCGATCGAATACGCGGTCAAGGGCATGCTGCCGAAGACGATCCTGGGCCGGCAGATGTTCCGCAAACTGCACGTTTTCGCGGGCGGCGCACATCCGCACGCCGCGCAGCAGCCGAAGCCGCTGGCACTCTGAGGACCCCATGGGCATGAACGCAAATCTCGGCACCGGCCGTCGCAAGACATCCACTGCGCGGGTATTCCTGAAGCCCGGCAAGGGCGCGATCACCGTCAACGGGCGCCCGCTCGACGAGTTCTTCGGTCGCAAGACCGGCGTGATGATCGTGCGCCAGCCGCTCGAGCAAGTGCAGATGACTGACCGCTTCGACATCGACGTCCTGGTCGACGGAGGCGGAATCACGGGGCAGGCGGGCGCGATCCGCCACGGCATCACGCGCGCGCTGATCGAATTCGACGGCGAGCTGCGCAAGCCCCTGCGGGCCGCGGGCTTCGTGACGCGCGACGCGCGCGAGGTCGAGCGCAAGAAGGTCGGCCGGCGCAAGGCACGCCGCGGGACGCAGTTCAGCAAGCGCTGATCGTCTTTCCTGCGGACGAACCGATTTTGGGGGATCGTCTAGCGGTAGGACTGCGGACTCTGACTCCGCCAACCTAGGTTCGAATCCTAGTCCCCCAGCCAACCAGGCGGTGCCGGGTCGTACATTCGTACTTTGGGCGCGAGTCGAGGCCAAAGTACGAATGTACGACCCGGCACCGTTATCGCCGTTATCGCTTCAGCGTTTGCACACCACCATCGCCGGAGACCAGCAGCACGTCCGCCCCGCGACGGGCGAACAGGCCGACCTCGACCACGCCCGCGAGGAGCCCGATCTCCGCTTCGAGCGCGACCGGATCCGCGATCTTCAGGTTGTGAACGTCGAGGATCTCGTTGCCGTTGTCGGTGCGGAATCCCTCGCGCCAGACCGGCTGCCCGCCCTTGCCCGCGAGCCGTCTCGCGACCAGCGAGCGCGCCATCGGGATCACCTCGACAGGCAGCGGAAAGCGCCCGAGGCAGGGCACGAGCTTGGCGTCGTCCACGATGCAGACGAAGCGGCGTGCGGCCGCCGCGACGATCTTCTCGCGTGTCAGCGCGCCGCCGCCGCCCTTGGTCAGGTGGAGGTGCTTCGTCGCCTCATCCGCTCCATCAACATAGAGCGGCAAGTCCCCGGCATCGTTGAGGGAAATGACATCGATCCCGGCCTCGCGCAGCAGGCGGGTCGACGCCTCGGACGAGGACACGGCGCCCGCGATGCGGTGGCGGCGCGCGGCGAGCGCGGCGATGAAGTGATTGACCGTGGAACCGGTGCCGACGCCGATCGTCATGCCGTCTTCGACGTAATCGAGCGCGGCGAGTGCGGCGGCCTTCTTCTTCGAGTCGGCGTCCACGCATCGAACTCCGTTCTGGAATCGTACCGCGGAAAAAACTGTGCCCGCGCAAGCGGGCACAGTCTCAGCTCTCTCAGCTCTCGCTGAACCGGCGGCAGGTCTCTCGATCAGCCGGCCGATTCATCAGGCAAGGGGCTTACTTCTTCTTGGAAGCCTTCTTCTTTGCCTTTTTCTTGGTCGCCATGTTGGATCTCCATGTCGGGTGAATCCGGGGTCCGAGTATATACACGCTTGACCGGATTGCAAGCAAGGGGCAGGCGCATCGCGCGCATTAACGCATCACGACGCGCGCGCATCACGCGCGAGACGCTCGATGAAATTCCATTCTGCGTCGCTCACCGGCATCACCGAGAGCCGGTTGCCACGTCGCAACAGCGCGAGGTCGCGCAATGCACCCGTCGCATGCACGCGCAGCGCCGCGAGCGTCACCGGACGTTTGAATTTCTCGATCAACTTCACCTCGACCTGGTACCAACGCGGGTTCCCCGGGTCGGAACCGGCGTCGTAATGCTCGCTGCGGCGGTCGAACTGCGTGGGGTCGGGGTGTCCGGCGCGCGTCACCTCGACGATGCCGTAGATGCCCGGCACGGCGCAGCTCGAGTGATGGAAAAACGCGAGATCACCCGGAGAAAATGCGTCGCGCAGCAAGTTGCGCGCCTGGTAATTGCGCACCCCGTCCCAGCCGGCCGTGCGTTGCGGCGCGCGCGCGAGATGGTCGATGCCGAAGGTTTCCGGCTCCGATTTCATCAGCCAGCGCCTCATCGCGCGGCGCCGGCGCGACCGTAGACGCGGCGCTCGGTCACGATGCCCCAGAGCGGCACGTCGTGCGCGTCCGCGGGCAGGTGCGGCACCCGTTGCAGATCGAAGGCGAGACCGAGCAGGCGCGGCCGGCGCCAGGTCCGGCGATGGCGCAGGAAAGCGAAGTGGCGGTCGTAGAAGCCGGCGCCCATGCCGAGCCGGCGGCCATCCGCATCGAAGCCGACGAGCGGCACCAGCACCAGGTCGAGCCAGCGCGACGCGTTGCCGGACGCGAACCCGTCGCCTGCGGGCTCCGCGAAGCGCATGCGCGCGCCGCGGAAGTTCTCGATCACCGGGAAATGCACGGTGCAGCCGCTGGCGATTGCGCGCTGCACGACCGGCAAAGGGTCGATCTCGCCGTCCATGGCGCGGTAGGCGGCGATGCGCGAGCCCGGGCGCGGCAGCCCCATGCGCATCAGCGTGGCATCCACGGCCAGAGCCGCGGCCTCCCGTTCCCCGGCGCCGATGGCACGGCGCGCGGCGCGCAACCGCCGGCGCAGGCCGGCTTTGTCGGTTTCAGTCAAGAGGCGCCACCCGCAATGCCGTCATGGACCGCTGCTCTCGAACCGGAGCAACAAGTGGAGCAAGCCGCGGCACTTAAGGCTTTCCGCCATGAGGCGGACCTGCACAATGCTGCCGCTGAGCCGGGCTCCTGGGTTTTTCACATTAGGGTCGAGAGTACCCAGGCCCACATCGCACACCGCAGGCGGCGCCAAACCCTCGGGGCCCGCGAACCTGCGGGCCGCCAGTCAATCAGTTCCCCAGGTGCTGCCCGCGCACCAGCGCCGATTCGACGCGCTCGCGCATGGTCTTGAGCCGCGCGGCCAGGTCCGAATCGGCGCCTTCATCGCGGCCCTTGGCCTGGAGCAGTTCATTCACGATGTTGAGTGCCGCCATCACGGCAATGCGGTCGAGCCCGACCACCTTGCCGCTGTCGCGGATCTCGCGCATCTTGCGATTCAGGTATTCGGCGGAGTCCAGCAGCGCAGCACGCTCTTCCAGCGGGCAGGCGACGTGGTACTCTTTCTCGAGGATCCGCACGCTGACGCGGCTCAAGTCGGCGCTCATGCGCCGCTCTCCATCGCCTTCAGCCGCCCGATCATGGCTTCGACCCTGGCCCGCACCTGCTCGTTCTTCTGCATCAGCGCGGCGCGCTCGGCCGAGAGCGTGTCCTGCCGCTGTCGCAGGGCGCGATTCTCCTCCTTGAGCTGCGCCACGACGCCGACCAGCTCGTCGAGCCGCCGCTCGAGCCGCTTGAGTTCGCGCTCCAGGCCGGGCTTGCCGCTGTCGTCCATGGGGGCATTATGGAACCGCGTCGAGAAGCCGGTCAACGCGGCCTGTCGCCGCGCGGGGGCCGGCGAGGCACGACAGCGGATGCCGTTTGCTGCTACCGTTTCACGTGTGAAACACGGCGAATTCCAGGCCGCACTCGGGCGCATGCAGGTCGCGATCGGCGCCTCCGAGGCGCACGGCTGGCTTTGCGGCGCGCTTTGCGTGAGCCCCGGCTACGGCGCCCCGCAGTGGCTGGCGGAACTGGCCGAGGACGCCGCCCCGGGCGGCAGGCCGGAGGCCGCGGAGCCCGTGATCCAGGCATTGCACGAGGAGACGCTGGAATCCCTGCAGTCTCCGGATTTCGCGTTCACGCCGCTCCTGCCGGATGACGACGCGACGCTCCTCGAGCGCGTCGAATCGCTCGCGGCCTGGTGCTCGGGCTTCCTGTACGGCATCGGCACCACCGGCACCGGCGAATCGCTCGCGCGCTACGGCGACGTGGGCGAGATCCTGGGCGATCTCTCCGAGATTTCGCGCGCGGGCGTCGCGCCGGGCGGTGGCAGCGAGGCGGTGGAAGCGGACTTCGCCGAACTCTGCGAGTTCGTGCGGGCCGGCGCCCAGCTCGCGTGGGACGAACTCGCAGGCCTGCGCGCGGCGGGCGTGCCGCCCAGGACCGCGGTGCACTGACGGAGCCATGAAGCAGGACGAGTTCACGCGCCGCCGGCGCCAGCTGATGCGGATCATGGGCAAGGATGCGATCGCGATCCTGCCCGCGGCCCCGGTCCGCACGCGCAACAATGACGTCGAGTATTTCTATCGTCCCGACAGCGACTTCTATTACCTCACCGGTTTCGCCGAGCCCGAGGCGGTCGCCGCGCTGATACCGGGCCGCCCGCAGGGCGAATACGTGCTGTTCGTTCGCGACCGCGACCCGGCACGCGAGGCCTGGGATGGCGCCCGCGCCGGGCCCGAGGGCGCGGTCCGCCGGCACGGCGCCGACGATGCGTTCCCGATCGGCGACATCGACGAAATCCTGCCGGGACTGCTCGAGCGCTGCTCCCGCTTGTACTACACGATGGGCGCGCACCCGGAGTTCGACAAGCACGTCATCGGCTGGGTCAACCGGCTGCGCTCCCAGGCAAAGCAGGGCATGCACACGCCGCACCAGTTCGTCGCGCTCGACCACCCGCTGCACGAGATGCGCCTGTTCAAGAGCCGTACCGAGCTCGCGAGCATGCGCAAGGCCGCGCAGATCGCCTGCGCCGCGCACAAGCGTGCGGCGGCGGCGGCGCGCCCGGGGCGCATGGAATACGAGGTGATGGCCGAGATCCTGCACGAGTTTCACCGGCGCCGCGCCGACATCTCCTATCACCCGATCGTCGGCAGCGGCCCGAACACCTGCGTGCTGCATTACCGCGACAACCGCCGGCAGATGAAGGACGGCGAGCTGCTGCTGATCGACGCCGGCTGCGAGTACCAGTACTACGCCTCGGACATCACGCGGACGCTGCCCGTGGGCGGCCGCTACCGGCCGCGGCAGCGCGAGGTCTACGAGATCGTGCTGGAGGCGAACCGCGCGGCGACCGCGAAAGTGCGCGCCGGAAACCACTGGAACGACCCGCATGACGCAGCCGTCAGGGTCATCACCCAGGGGCTGCGGCGGATTGGCCTGCTGAAAGGCAGCATGCCGAAGCTCATCAAGGATGGCGCCTGCCGCAAGTTCTTCATGCACCGCACCGGGCACTGGCTCGGCATGGACGTGCACGATGTCGGCGAGTACAAGGTCGGCGATCAATGGCGCATGCTCGAGCCCGGCATGGTGACCACCATCGAACCCGGCATCTACATCGCGCCGGGCACCCAGGGCGTGCGCAAGGAGTGGTGGGGCATCGGCGTGCGCATCGAGGACGACGTGGTCGTGACGTCCGCCAGGCCGGAGGTGCTGACCGAAGCCATGCCCAGGGATGCGGACGAGATCGAGCGGCTGATGGCGGCGGCATGAACCGGCGCGAAACGCTGCATTGCGGCGTCGCCATCGTGGGCGGCGGCATGGTCGGCCTGTCGTTGGCGGCCGCACTGGCGCCGTTGCCCCTTGACGTCGTCGTGATCGAACCGGTCGCGCCGGAAGCGGACCGCCAGCCCAGCTTCGATGCGCGCACGACGGCACTTTCCGCGGGAAGCCGGCGCGTGCTCGAGGGCATCGGCGTCTGGGCAGGCATCTCGGCGGCGGCGACGCCGATCCGGCGCATCCACGTGTCGCAGCGCGGATCCTTCGGTTTCGCGCGCCTGACGGCCGAGGAGCAAGGCGTCGCGGCACTCGGATACACCGTCGAGAACCGGGTGCTGGGGCGTGCGCTGCATGAACGCTGCGCGGGCCTTGAGCGCCTGAAACGGTTGCCGGCCAGTGCGCGCGAGGCAGCCGCCGCCGACGATTCACTCCGGCTCGTCACCGACGGTGGCGGCGAGGTCCGCGCGCGCCTGGTGGTCGCGGCAGACGGCGCGCAGTCGGCGGTGCGCCGCGCCCTCGGCATCGAGGCGAGTGTGTCCGACTATGGCCAGCATGCCGTGATCGCGCACGTGGACAGCGAGCGCTTCCACGACTTTACGGCTTACGAGCGATTCACCCCGCAAGGCCCCGTCGCCGTGCTGCCGATCGGCGAGGGCCGGTGCGCGCTGGTCTGGACGCTCGTACCCGAGGAAGTGCAGCGCGTGCTGGGACTCGAGGATGCGGCCTTCCTCGCTGAATTCCAGCAGGCGTTCGGGACGCGCCTCGGGCGATTCACGCGCGTCGGAAGGCGGCAGGCCTACCCGCTCTCGCTGACCCGATCCGACCGGCTGACCGCGCCACGCGCGGCCATCCTCGGCAACGCCGCCCAGGGATTGCACCCGGTCGCAGGACAGGGATTCAACCTCGGCCTGCGCGACGTGGCGACGCTTGCTGAGCTGCTCGCCGAGGAATGCGCGGCGCAGGGCGATGCGGCCGACGCCGGGTCTGCGGCGCTGCTTGACCGCTATGCCAAGTGGCGGCGGCCCGACCGCGAGGCGGTGATCCGCTTCACCGATTCGCTGGTGCGCGGCTTTGGCGTGCCGCTCGCTTCGGTGCGCTCGCTGCGCGCGACGGCACTGCTCGCATTTGACCTGCTGCGTCCCGTGAAGCACGAGTTCGCGCGACGCACCATGGGGCTCGCGGGCCGGCAGCCGAGGCTGGTGCGGGGGCTTCCGCTCACGGGACGCGCATGAAGCGCGATTTCGACGTCGTCGTCGTGGGCGGCGCGATGGCGGGCGCCGGCACCGCGGCCTTGCTGGCCGCGGACGCGCGCACCAGCGGGCTGCGGATCGCATTGCTCGAGCCGAAACCGGCGACGGCGCCGGGACCGCAGGATCCGCTCGACCTGCGCGTTTCCGCGCTCTCGCGCGCATCGCAGCAGCTCCTGGTAAAGACCGGCGCCTGGCCCGCGGTTCAGGCCAGGGGCGCCGCCGGCTACCAGCGCATGGTGATCTGGGAGGAGCGCAGCAAGCCCGATGCCCGCGATACGCTCGTGTTCGATGCCGCCGAGCTCGGCGAACCCGACCTCGGCTGCATCGCCGAGAATCGCGCGGTGCAGGCGGCGCTGACGGAATCCGCCATGGTGCATGGCGTCGTCCTGCTGAAGACGGGACTGGCGTCGTTGACGCCCGGAGCCGATGCGATCCGCGTCGCGACCGCGGACGGCCGCGAGTACCGCGCTGCGCTCGTCGTGGGGGCCGATGGCGCCGAGTCCGCGGTGCGGGCGCAGGCCGGCATTGATGCGCGCACGAGCGACTACGGCCAGCGTGCGGTCGTCACGCACCTGCGGCCGGAACGGGCGCATGAAGATACCGCCTGGCAGCGGTTCCTCGACACCGGACCGATCGCGCTGCTGCCGCTCGCCGACGGACGCGTGTCCCTGGTCTGGTCCACGACGCCGGATACGGCCGAGGACCTCGTCCGCTGCGACGAGTCCGCGTTCTCGGAGCGCGTGACGGCGGCATCGGCGGCCGTGCTCGGCCGCCTCATCGCCACGATGGCGCGTGCTTCGTTCCCGCTCAGGCTGGTGCATGCACGGCGCTACGCCGCGGACCGCGTGGCGCTCGTCGGCGATGCCGCGCACACGGTGCACCCGCTCGCCGGACAGGGCATCAACCTGGCATTCCTGGATGCCGCCGCGCTCACCGACGTCCTGGGCGATGCGCTCGCGGCCGGCGACGATCCCGGGGAGCTTCGCGTGTTGCGTCGTTACGAGCGCTGGCGCAAGGCGGAAGCGCTGCCCGCGGTCGTGCTGCTCGACGGACTGAAGCGGCTCTTCTTTGGCGGCGACGAGCTGAAATCGCGCCTGCGCCGCGGTGGGCTCGGCCTGGTGCAATCCGCGCGCCCCCTCAAGCGCATGCTGATGCAACGGGCGCTCGGTCTCGCGGGCGGCGTGCCGGCCTCCGTGCGCCGGCCGCCCTCATGACCTGAGGTCGACGTCCTTCGTTTCGCGCAGGAACAGGAGCCCGACGACGCCGGTCATCGCGGCGACCGCGATCGGGTACCAGAGCCCGTAATAGACGTTGCCGCTGACCACCACGAGCGCGGCAGCGAGAAAGGGCAGGAAGCCCCCGAACCAGCCGTTGCCGATGTGGTACGGCAGGCTCATGGACGAGTAGCGGATCCGCGTCGGAAATAGCTCCACCAGGAAGGCGGCGATCGGCCCGTACACCATCGTCACGTAGATCATCAGGAGCGTGAGGAGCGCGACCGTCGCGATCGTGTTCAACCGCGCCGGATCGGCCGCGGCTGGATAGCCGGCGGCATCCAGCACCGCGCGATAGGCATCGGCGTCGAAGCCCTCGAGGCGCCGGCCCGCGATCGTCGTCACCACCGCGGATTCCGGTCCGGCGGGGCGCTGCTCGTAACTGAGACCCGCCTTGGTCAGGAAATCGCGCGCCTGGTCGCAGGCGGTTTCGGGCCGCGCGAAGATCCGGAAGCGGCAATCGCGCGCCGCCACCACGATCGCAGCGCGCGCTTCGAATTCGGCGAGCGCCGGGTTCACGGAATGCGTGAGTGCCTTGAAGATCGGGATGAAGGTCAGCGCGGCGAGCAGGCAGCCCGCGACAATGATCCTTTTGCGGCCGATGCGGTCGCTGAGCCTCCCGAAGAGCACGAAGAACGGCGTGCCGATCACGAGCGCGACCGCGATCAGGATGTAGGACGTCTGAAAGTCGAGCTTGAGCGTGTTTTGCAGGAAGAAGAGGGCATAGAACTGTCCCGTGTACCAGACCACGCCCTGGCCGGCGGTCGCGCCGAGGAGCGCGAGCAGCACGATCCGCCCATTGCGCCATCGGCCGAAGCTCTCGGTCAGCGGCGCGTGCGACAGCTTCCCCTCGGCCTTCATCTCGGCGAACAGCGGCGATTCCTGCAGCCTCAGGCGGATGTAGACCGAGATGCCGAGCAGGATCACCGACAGCAGGAAGGGGACGCGCCAGCCCCACTCCCGGAAAGCCTCCTCGCCGAAGCCCAGGCGGCAGGCGAGGATCACGGCGAGTGACAGGAAAAAGCCGAGCGTGGCCGTGGTCTGGATCCAGCTCGTGTAGTAGCCACGACGGCCCCCGGGTGCGTGCTCCGCGACGTAGGTGGCCGCGCCGCCGTACTCGCCGCCGAGCGCGAGCCCCTGCGCCAGGCGCAGCGCCACCAGCAGGATCGGGGCCCAGATGCCAATCTGCGCATAGGTCGGCAGCACCCCGACGAGCGCGGTCGCGAGGCCCATGACCACGATCGTGATCAGGAAGGTGTACTTGCGTCCGACGCGGTCGCCGATGCGCCCGAACAGCAGCGCGCCCAGCGGCCGCACCGCGAAGCCGGCGCCGAAGGTCGCGAGGCTCGCGAGGAAGGCGGCGGTCTCGTTTCCCGGCGGGAAGAACAGCGCGGAGAAGAAGACCGCGAGCGTCCCGTACAGGTAGAAGTCGTACCACTCGAACACGGTGCCGAGCGACGAGGCGAAGATCACCCGCCGATGCGGCGCATCGATGCCATTCACACCAGCGCGTCCGCCTTGGCCGCGCAGATGAAGTCGTTGTCCGAGAGCCCGCCGATCGCGTGCGTCGACCAGCGCATCCGGCAGTAGTTGTAGCCGACCTCGAGGTCCGGGTGGTGGTCCTCGACGTTCGCGACGTGCGCGAGCGCATTGACGAAGCTCATCGTGCGCCAGAAGTCCGGGAACTTCAGTTCGCGGCGGATCGCGCGCCCGTCCTCGACCAGCTTCCACTCCTCGTGCAGCAGGGACATCATCTTTGCCGCCGACTGCGCATCATGGGGCCGCACGCCGCCCTCGCATGGTTGACACCGGCGTTCCTTCAGCGATTCCATCAGGCCTCCCGGCGCGGATAGTGCCGCGCGACGTAATGCTCGACCAGCTGCTGGAATTCCTCCGCGATGCGCCCGCCCTTGAGCGTCACCGTCTTCTCGCCGTCCTCGTACACCGGTGCGACCGGGCGCTCGCCGGTGCCCGGCAGGCTGATGCCGATGTTGGCGTGCTTGCTCTCGCCGGGGCCGTTGACGACGCAGCCCATGACCGCGACCGTCATGTTCTCGGCGCCGACGTAGTCGCGCCGCCAGTCCGGCATGCGCGCACGCACGTGCTCCTGGATGCGCTGCGCGAGTTCCTGGAAGTAGCTGCTGGTGGTGCGGCCGCAGCCCGGGCAGGCGACCACGCGCGGCGCGAATGCGCGAAGCCCGAGGCTCTGCAGGATTTCCTGCGCCACGCGAACTTCTTCGCGCCGGTCGCCGCCGGGCTCGGGCGTCAGCGACACGCGAATGGTGTCGCCGATACCTTCCTGCAGCAGCACTGCGATGGCGGCGGTCGAGGACACGACGCCCTTGGCGCCCATGCCGGCCTCGGTCAGGCCAAGGTGCAGCGGGTAGTCGCAGCGCCGCGCCAGCTCCCGGTAGATCGCGATCAGGTCCTGCACCCCGCTGACCTTCGCGCTGATCACGATCGCCTCGTGCGGCAGTCCGAGCTCCTCCGCGCGCGCGGCGCTCCCGAGCGCGGACTGCACCGTCGCCTCGCGCAGCACCTCCAGTGCGTCCGCGGGCTCCGCGAGCTTCGAGTTCTCGTCCATCAGGCGCGTCAACAGGTCCTGGTCGAGGCTGCCCCAGTTGACGCCGATGCGCACCGGCTTCCCGTGACGGCAGGCGGTCTCGACCATGGCCGCGAACTGCGGGTCGCGCTTGCTGCCGCGGCCGACGTTGCCCGGATTGATCCGGTACTTGTCGAGCGCCATGGCGCAGGCCGGGTGCGCGGCAAGCAGCTTGTGGCCGTTGAAATGGAAGTCTCCCACCAGCGGCACGCCGCAGCCGGCGGCGGCGAGGCGGTCGCGGATGAGCGGCACCGCGGCCGCAGCCTCGTCGGTGTTCACCGTGACCCGCACGATTTCCGAGCCGGCTCCGGCCAGTTCGCGCACCTGGCGCGCGGTCGCTTCGACATCCGCGGTGTCGGTGTTCGTCATGGACTGGACCACGACCGGGGCGCCGCCGCCCACGGCGACGGCTCCGATGCGGACCGCGACCGTCCTGCGCCTGGGCGCCGTCACTTCGGCCGCTGGCCCGCGATCCAGTCGTCCACGGTGCGCTCGAGCACCTCGAGCGGCACGGCGCCGGTCGCGAGGACGATGTCGTGGAAGGCGCGGATGTCGAAGCGCGCACCGAGCGCATTCGTCGCGCGCTCGCGCAGTTCGAGGATCTTGAGCTGGCCGATCTTGTAGGCCAGCGCCTGTCCGGGCCAGGCGATGTAGCGGTCGATCTCGTTCACGACGTCGGCTTCGGTCTTGGCCGCATTCGCGAGGAAATAGTCGATCGCCTGCTGGCGCGTCCATCCCATGTGGTGGATGCCCGTGTCGACCACGAGGCGCACCGCGCGCCACTGGTCGTAGGTCAGCTGGCCGAAGCGCGAATACGGATCCTTGTACAGGCCGAGGTCGTAGCCAAGCCGCTCCGAGTACAGCGCCCAGCCCTCGACGTAGGCGGTGTAACCGGTGTACTTGCGGAAGTCCGGCATGTCCGTCAGTTCGAGCGCCAGCGCGATCTGGAGATGGTGGCCGGGCGAGGCCTCGTGCACCGTCAGCACCTCCATCTCGTACCTGGGCCGCACCTCCGGCCGGTACAGGTTGACGTAGTAGTAGCCGGGCCGCGTTCCGTCAGCCGCCGGACCCTGGTAGTAAGCGGTCGTCGTGTAGGGCGCGCTGTCCGCGGGGATCGGGCGCAGTCCGAAAGGCGCGCGGTAGAGTTTGCCGAACAGCCGCGGCAGTTCGGGGTCGATCATCTTCGAGATGTGCACGTAGCCGCGAAACAGCTCCTCGGGCGTCGCGTAGTAGAACTGCGGGTCGGTGCGCAGGAAGGCGAAGAAGTCGGTCAGGCTGCCCCTGAAGCCGACCTCGTCCATGACCTCCTGCATCTCGGCGCGATTGCGTGCGACTTCCGCGAGCCCAATTGCGTGAATCTGCTCCGACGTGAGGCGGGTTGTCGTGTGCTGGTACGCGCGGTTGGCGTAGTAGTCGCGCCCGTCGGGCGTGTCCCAGATGCCGACGGTCTCGCGCGTGGCCGGAAGGTAGACGTCGCGGAACACCTTCGTGAAGCGCCGGTAGGCCGGTACCACTGACTCCGCGATCACCTTGCGCGCCTCGGCCGATAGCCGCTCCCGGTCTGCGGGACCGATGGCGTCGGGGTATGACCTGAATTTCGCGAAGTACGGACTGTCATCGGGCTTGTCGACGATCTGCCGCTCGAGTTGCGGCAGCACGCGCTCCATGATCACGCGGGGCTGCGTGCGGCGCTCGGCGGCCGCGCGCTTCAGGCGTTCGCCGTACTGGTCGAGGTAGGCGGGCAGCGCGGCCATGCGCTTGAGCCAGGTGTCGTAGTCCGACGCTTTCTCGAAGCGCATGAACTCGGCGGTCTCGTTAAACGACTGCGGGCCATCGCGCGCATGAATGTCGTAGTACTCGTGCCTGAACCGGGCCTTGGCCAGGTTCTCCTCGCGGCCGCGTCGGAACAGGTCATGATTGAGCCGGTCGGCTGGCGAGAGCGCATCGCGCGGGATGCGCGCAAGCTCGTCGAGGACCTTTGCGTCCGCCGCCAGGCTCGCCTCGCGCGCTTTCGCCGAAATGTCCGGCCAGAGATGATCGTAGCGGCGGTCGCCGAGGTAGCTCGCACCGACCGGATCCTCGGCAAGCGCCCGTTGCCACTCGCGCTCGAACAGCGCATGGAGTTCGGCAGTCGCGTCGGCGGCGGCCGGCAGCGGCGCCAGCAGGGCCACCGCCAGCAGGTTGCGGAACAGCGTGAGGATTCGGATCATCGCCAGGTCTCCCGGGGGCCGGACGGAGGGCGACTATACCCTGTGCTCCCGGGCGCTTTCCGCTAGAATCGCCGGGTCGCCAACAGGTCCTGCCGGAGAGTCCGCGCAAGCGCGGCGCCGAAGGCGCAACCCGCCCGGAAACGCTCAGGCACCCGGACGGCAGGAACTGGCGAACTCTGGAGAGCGGCCCTCGCGGGCCCACCGATGGGGCGCGGCCCGGGGGACGACCCGGTACCCAATCTCTCTGGTTGCTGGACTGTGGGGGGGCGGGCCGGATGGCCCGCCGCCCTTTTTTCCGCATGGCGCAGCGCGGGCTGCCGGGACTCAGGGAAGCTCTCCACAGCCGGCATGGGCGCGGGCGCGGCGGATACTCGATCGGGCAAGGAACGAGGAGC
>JBQTKF010000003.1:0-2361 GCA_052386355.1 Gammaproteobacteria bacterium | reverse complement strand
GCGCCGGCGAGGTCGCCGCGATCCTGTCCCGCGCGCTCGCGCGCGCGGGACTGGCTGGATCCGCGATCGAGGCCGCGCCGGACGAAATCGCGGCCGTGCGCCGCGCGCTCTCCTGGGCGCGGCCGGGGGACGTGCTCGTGCTCGCGCTGCACACGCGCGAAGGCCGCTCGGCCGCACTCGCGCTGATCGAGCGCCTGCGCGCCGGCAGCTGGATCGCCGGCGTCCCGCTGCCGGGCCGGGGAAGCACCGCGTAGCGTCCCTGGGTTATCGTGCGCCATGGCCGGCCGCATCCCGCAAGCCTTCATCGACGAGCTGATCGCCCGCACCGACATCGTGGAGCTGGTCGGCTCGCGCGTGCAGCTCAAGAAGGCGGGCCGCGAGTGGAAGGCCTGCTGCCCGTTCCACGCCGAGAAGACGCCTTCGTTCTGGGTGAGTCCGGACAAGCAGTTCTACCACTGCTTCGGCTGCGGCGCGCACGGTACCGCGCTCGGTTTCCTGATCGAGCACGACAAGCTGCCGTTTCCCGACGCCGTCGAGGAACTCGCCTCGCGCCTCGGGCTGGAGGTGCCGCGGGACGATGACGGTCGCGGCGCTGCCCCGAAGCGCGACGCCGGCGCGTACGAACTGCTGGCGCAGGTCACCCAGTTCTGGCGCGACAGCCTGCGCGAATCCTCGCGCGCGAAGCAGTACCTCGCGGGCCGGGGCATCACGCCCGAGAGCTGCGTGAAGTTCGCGATCGGCTTCGCGCCCGATTCCTGGGATGCGGTGCTCAAGCGCTTCGGCGGAAACGCCGCGCGCGAGCGCATGCTGCTGGAAGCGGGCCTCGTCGTCGAAAGGAGCGGCAAGGGAGAGAGCGGTTTCTATGACCGCTTCCGCGACCGCATCATGTTCCCGATCCGCGACGCGCGCGGCCGGCCAATCGCTTTCGGGGGCCGCATCATCGATCAGGGCGAACCCAAGTACCTGAACTCACCCGAGACCCCGCTGTTCCACAAGGGCCGCGAACTCTACGGCCTGTACGAGGCGCGGCAGGCACTGCGCAAGGTGGAGCGGCTGCTGGTGGTCGAGGGTTACGTGGACGTCGTCCGCCTCGCGCAGTCGGGCATCCTGTATTCGGTCGCCACACTCGGTACCGCGACGACGCCCGAGCATCTCAACCGGCTGTTCCGCGTCACCAGCGAAGTCGTGTTCTGCTTCGACGGCGACCGCGCCGGCCGCGCCGCCGCGTGGCGCGCGCTCGAGAACGTCCTCGAGCATGCGCGCGACGGGCGCCAGCTGCGCTTCCTGTTCCTGCCGGAGGGCCACGACCCGGACACGCTGGTTGCCGAAGAAGGCGCCACCGCCTTCGAGGCACGCATCGCATCGGCCTTGCCGCTCTCCGAGTTCCTGGTGGGCCAGCTCGCGGCACAGGCCGATCTCTCGCACGTGGACGGCCGCGCACGGCTCGCCGAACTCGCGCGGCCGCTGCTCGCGCGCGTGCCCGCCGGCGTGTACCGCGAACTCCTGCTCGAACGGCTGGCGCAGGAAGTGCGCATGCCGGCCGGCCGGCTCGCGGAACTGCTGCGCGCGCGTCCCGACGAGGGGCGCGGTGTGTTCGCTTCGCCGCGCGGCGGGCGCGGCGGCAGGCCGGCGCGCTCGGCGGGCCGCCAGCCGCTGCTGACCCAGGCGATCATCCTGCTGCTGCACCACCCGGCATCTGCCCGTGCGATCGCCGCGATTCCTCCCTGGCTCAGCGGCGACCAGAAAGGCTTCGCCGTACTGCGCGAATTGCTCGAGTCCGCACAGGCGCAACCCACGCTTTCGACGGCGCAGCTCGTCGAGCGCTGGCGCGACCGGCCGGAGGGGGCGCGGATCGGGGAACTCGCGGGCGAGGAGTCCCTGGTACGGGATGCCCGCGCCGCCGGGCGCGAGCTCGTGACCGTGCTCCTGCGGATCGGCGCGGAACTCGGGCCCGAGAAAAGGCTCAATGAACTCATCGAAGCCGCCCGCGAACGCCGGCTGTCCGAGCAAGAACAGAAGGAATTTCAAGGACTTCTGGGCGCCCGCGGCAGCCCGACCGGGCGCTGAGGGGCCATTGCAACGCCCGGGCCCGCCCCAACGTATAATGCCCGGCTATTTTGCGGCCGCCCCCCGCCCCCGAGGAATCGCGCTTGAGCGAAAAGAAGCTCCCCGCCATCCCCGAAGACCGCCAGTCGCAGCTGAAGCTCCTGATCGCGCGCGGCAAGGAACAGGGATACCTCACCTACGCCGAGGTCAATGACCACCTGCCGCCGGAGATCGTCGACCCGGAGCAGATCGAAGACATCGTCAACACGATCAACGACATGGGCATCACGGTGTACGAGAAGGCACCGGATGCCG
>JBQTKF010000002.1:0-22086 GCA_052386355.1 Gammaproteobacteria bacterium | reverse complement strand
GCGCCAGCTTGTGCGCGGCCTGCGTGTGGACGATGGAGAGCGGCGGTCCAGCCCGAGAGCGATCTGCGAGCACCATCACGAGGCGGCCATCCACGAGCTCGCGGGCTGCGAGCAGGTCCATGGTCTGTGCGATGCCGGCGCCGCTCGAGGCCGCGAGCATTGCGGCCTCCGCCTCGTTCAGCGTGATGCGGAATCGCGGTTCGAGTGGCGGCACCGGATCGGTTGCGAACGCCCAGGGCCGTGGATGCGTGCCGTCGGGCGGGATCGAGCCGATCAGCGAGTGACCGGCGAGGTCCGCGATGCTCTGCGGACGGCCGTGGCGCGTGAGGTAGGCGGGCGAGGCTACCGTGATCCAGCGCGAACCGGCAACGCGCAGCGCGACCAGGTTGGGATCGGTCACCGTGCCGGCGCGCACCGCGAGGTCCACTTCCTCGCGCACCAGGTCCACGACCCGCTCGTTGAGTCTCAGGTCGAGATCGATGCCGGGGTACCTCGCGAGGAAGTCCGGCAGTTGGGGCAGCAGGATATGGCGGCCGAAAGATCCGGGCACATCGACCCGCAGACGCCCGGTCGGCTGCTCCTGTGCGCGGCGCAGCGCCTCTTCGGCCGCCGCGAGCTCGGCGAAGATGCGCCGGCAATGCCCGAGATACTCCGTGCCGGCGGGCGTCGGCGCGACCTTGCGCGTCGTGCGGTTCAGGAGCTTGAGGCCGAAGCGCCGCTCGAGCCGTTGCACGTACGTCGTGACCATGGCGCGCGAGAGGCCGAGTTCAGCGGCCGCGCGCGTATAGGAGCCGAGTTCCGCGACCCGGCTGAAGGCTCGCAAGGCCTGAAAGTCTTCCATTCCACAATTAGTTAACCAAAATGAACAATAAAGTCAATTTTAGGCTGTTTATCGGAACAATATTGACGCGTACCTTCCCTCCCGGATTCAACGGGAGGCAGCCATGTTCCTCTTCAATCGTTCCGGGATCGCAGTGCTGGTGGCGCTCGTCGTCGCAGGTTTGCCGGTCCTGCTCCAGCTGGCCTGAGCCGGATCGCCCCGCGCGCCCCGCCTCAGGGGCGGTAACGCCCGACTTCCGGGCGCGGACTCAGGTAGCGCAGCAGCGCCACCAGCGCGAGTATCAGGGCGGCCGCACCCGCGTTGTGCGCGGTGCCGAGCCACAGCGGCCAGCCCTGCCAGATGAGATTCATGCCGATCAGGATCTGCAAGCCGAGCGCGACGAAAAGCGCCGTGGCCGAGAGGCGCGCCGCAAACGTCTGTGCGCGCCGCCAGGCGCCGAGGATCGGCATCAGCAGCACGAACGCCGTGATATAGGCCCCGAGGCGATGCGTGTAGTGGATCGCGACGCGCGCCGGCGCGTCGAGCACGCCGCCCTCGTAGTCGATGCCGAGCCCGCGCCACAGCACGAACGCATTCCTGAAATCCATGGTCGGCCACCAGGTGCCGTGGCAGGCCGGAAAATCCGCACACGCCGCCGCCGCATAGTTGGTGCTGGTCCAGCCGCCGAGCGAAACCTGCACCAGCACGACCGCCGCCGCCACGATCGCGATCCGGCGGACCGGCCTCTCGGCCGCCTTGAGTTCGCGCCGTTCCGGCGGCAATGCGAGCCACCACAGCAAGGCGAGCGTCGCTAGCCCGCCCAGCAGGTGCAGCGTGACGACGAGTGGCTTCAATAGCAGCGTCACCGTCCACATGCCGAGCAGGGCCTGGAACGCGAGTAGCACGAGCAGCACCCAGGGCAGCACGCGCGGCTGCGCGGGATCGCGGCGGTTCCAGACCGACATCGCCGCAAGCGCCAGCACCAGGATGCCGAGTGCGCCCACGATGTAGCGGTGCACCATCTCGTTGAGCGCCTTCTGGTAGTCGAAAGGCCGGCCGGGATTCTCCGCGTTGATCTGGTCCACGCGGTCCACCAGCTGCGAGGGGTGGAGATGCCCGTAGCAGCCGGGCCAGTCCGGGCAGCCGAGGCCCGCGTTCGTCAGCCGGACCCAGGCGCCGATCACGACGACGATGGCGCAAAGCAGGGTTGCGACGAGTGCGGCGCGGCGAAACCAGGTCAGGCGCAGCGTGGCCGGCATCGCTCAGGGGGCCTCATCCGATCCGCGAAAGGCGCAACAGCCGCTCCAGATCCTTGAGCAACCCGTAGCCTGCGCCGGCCGAAGGGTACCCCATCAGCAGGTTGCCGTGCGGGTCCACGATGTAGACGGCCGGTCCGCCGCCGGCCACGGGCGGGAAGCGCGCCAGGAGTTCCTGCCCGGCCGATCCGGTCGCGGCGAGCAACAGGAGATCCGGCTTTGCGAACAGCGGGTCGGCCGCGTCGCAACAGGCGCCGTCGTGCACGAGCGCGCGGCGCACGCGCGTCATGTCCTTGTCGAGCGCGAGCCGCACCCGCTGGAGTTCTTCGAGCGTTTCGGCGCAGGCCACGGCGCAGGGGCCACGCACGAGGTGAACGAGAGACCAGCTGCCGCGCAGCGCCTCCCGTTCGAGCGGCCGCGGCGGGTCGATGAGTTCGCCGTGCTGGGTGCCGGGAGATCCCCGCCAGGCCGAGAAGAAGTAGAGCCACATCGCCGCGGCCAGCGGCAGCAGGAAGATCGCGGCGAACCAGAAGAGCTGCTGGCGGCCCGTGCGGCGATCGGGCGCGGAGCTCATCCGGATTCGCCCCGGCGCTTCACCGACAGCGCGAGCCAGATGGCGACGGCAGTCGCCGCGAGCGCGAACCACTGCATCGCATAGCCGAGGTGTCGCTCGGCTGTCGTACCCGCAAGCGACCAGTCGCGGCCGTAGCCTTCCGCGTCCGCGGGATCGAGCAGGATCATGCCGGGGCGCAGTTCGCGGCCCAGCATCCTGGCGAGTTCGTCCTGATTCGGGTAGCTCACGAGCCGTGGCCAGCCGATCGCAGGCGGAGACGCCAGTTCGATCGGCGCGCGCGGCAGCGCGGCATGGCGGCCGGCGATCCGGCGCGGCTCAGTACCGACCGCCACTTCGGGCTGCTGCGTGCGATCGTCGCCGAACGGCAGCCAGCCGCGATTGACGAGCAACGCGGTGCCGTCCGCGAGCAGGAGCGGCGTCAGCACTTCGACGCCGGCGCGCCCCGACTGGCTCCTGTTGTCGAGCAGGATCTGGTGCGCGGCGTCGTAGCGTCCCGCCGCGGCGATTCGGTGGTAGCGCGGCAGCGCCACGCCTGCGGGCGGCAGTGGAAGCGCTGGACCCGGCCGCGCGAAATCCGCGGCGAGGCCGCGTTTTTCCGCCGCGCGATCGAGCTGCCAGCTGCCGAGGGCGCCGAAAACGGCGACGGCCAGCGCGGTCGCGGCGGTCGCGACGGGGCGCAGCGCAAATCGCCGTCGGCCGGCATTCGTCACCGGGCTATACTTCGCCATCCGGGCTGCCGGGGCGGATCCATGACTGGCGTGAAGTGGCTGGTGCTGGCGATCTTCTTCGCGATCGTCATTTCGCTGGTATCCGCCATGGTGCACCTGGTGCACGACTACAAGGGAGAGACGCGGCGCATGGTGCGCGCGCTCTCGATCCGCATCGGCCTCTCGATCCTGCTCTTCATCGTGCTCTGGGCGACCTGGAAGCTCGGCTGGATCGAGCCGCACGCCGTCGGCGGCTGAGCGCTCGGCGCCGGTCACCCGGCGATTCTACGCATCCCGGCCGGACTGCGACGAAGCGAATCGCCCCCGCGTCCGGGCGTTGGCCCCCTCCCGGCCCGCTGCCGGACAATGGCCACGCATCCCTTTTCTCCGCTCGCGCATCCAAGGAACGGCCAGGAGTGGAGAAAAGGGGCGCGTCCCCTGCTTCCGGGAGGCGGCCCCTTGAAACTGACCGAGAAATCGCTGAACAGCCCGATCAGCGTCGCCGTCGCCGTCGGACTGATCGTCGTGCTGGGCCTCGTCGCCATCATCCGGCTGCCCGTGCAGCTTTTCCCGGACATCGAGGAACCGGTGATCACGATTTTCACCGGCTGGCGCGCGGCCGCGGCGCCGGAGGTCGAGGCCGAACTGATCGAGCCGCAGGAACAGGCGCTGCGCAGCCTGGCGGGACTCCAGGAAATCCAGTCGTTCGCGGGCGCGGGCGGGTCGTTCATCAACCTGCGGTTCGCCATCGGCACCGACATGGGCCGCACGCTGATCGACGTGATCGCGCGCATGAACCAGCTGCCGCCGCTGCCGCGCGACGCGGACGCGCCGCGCATCTCGCTCGGCGAGAATGGCGGCAACGGCCCGAACGACACGCTGTCCTGGTTCTTCGTGCAGCTGAAGCCCGGCACGCCGGGGCCGGTCGAGAACTACCGCCGCGAAATCGAGGAACTGTTCCGCTCGCGCATCGAGTCCATCCCTGGCGTGGGCACCGTCAACGTCAATGCCGGCGCGCCGGACGAGCTCCGCATCGAGTTCGATCCGTACCGCGCGGCCGAGCTCGGCATCCCGATCCCCGCGATCGTCACCGTCGCCGGCAGCGCCGACGACGTATCGGGCGGCTTCGCGGAACTGGGACGGCGCCAGTACACGCTCCGGTTCGCGGGGCGGTATCGCGCGGCGGATCTCGGCGATCTGGTGCTCGACTGGCGCGACGGGCGCCCGGTGCGGCTCGCCGACGTCGCGACGATCTCGGTGGTGCGCGGCGACCGCAACTCGCTCGCGGTACAGAACAACAACCCGGCGATCGGCGTGCAGATCATCAAGGAGTCGGGCGCCGACGTGCTGACGACCCTGTCGGCCGTCAAGGAAGAGATCGGGAGGCTGCGCGAAGGGCCGCTCGCCGAGCTGGGACTCGCCATCGAGCAGTCCTTCGACCCCTCCGTCTTCATCAACCAGGCGCTGGGCCTCGTCGGCGGCAACCTGGTGGCCGGCATCGTGCTCGCGATCCTCGTGCTGTGGCTGTTCCTCCGGCAGTTCCGCTCGACGCTACTGGTCGGCGTCGCGATCCCGGTGTCCGTGCTTGCGACCGTGCTGGTGATGATGCTCACCGGGCGCAGCCTCAACGTCATCTCGATCGCGGGCATCGCATTCGCGGTCGGCATGACGCTCGATGCGGCGACCATTGTGCTCGAGAGCATCCTGTCGCGGCGCGAACGCGGGATGCCGCCGGTGCAGGCCGCGCTCGAGGGCGCAGCCACGGTGTGGCCCGCGCTGTTCGCCTCGACGCTGACGACGATCGTGGTATTCCTGCCCGTGATCTTCATGGAGAACGTGGAGGGGCAGCTGTTCGCCGACCTCGCGCTGACGATCTCGGTCGCGATCGCGATCTCGCTGCTGACCGCGATGACCGTGCTGCCGGCGGCGGCGGCGCGCTGGCTGACGCTGACGACCGCGGAAGCGACGCGCAAGGCCGCGGAATGGCCGCGGCGCCTCGGCGACCGCATGGCGGCGCTGACCGACAGCCCGCGCCAACGCAGGGTCACGATCGCGGCCTGCCTGGTCGCACCGGCGGCCCTCACCTGGGCGCTCTTGCCGCCGATCGACTACCTGCCGCCGGTCAAGCGCGACGCGATCGACGGCTTCTTCCAGTTCCCGCCGGGCATGAACGTGGATGCGATCGAGGCGGAGGTCGTGCAGCCGATGGTGCGCCGCCTCGAGCCCTACATGGCGGGAGAGAAGGAGCCGCGGCTCAAGAACTACTACATCCTGATCTGGCCGAATGGCGGCGGTTCGATCGGCGTGCGCCCGCTCGACCCCTCGCAGATCGGCGAGCTCGGCCGTGTCGTCAACGAGGTGATCACGCCAGGGTTCCCGGACCTGCAGGTGTTCGCACAGCAGGGCAACCTGTTCGGCGGCTTCGGCGACGGCCGCAACATCGAGATCCGGCTGCAGTCCGCCGACTTCGAAGGCCTGTTGCGCGCCGCGAGCGAGGCCGAGCAGCTGGTCGCGGAGAAGCTGCCCGGTGCGCAGGTGCGCTCGTTCCAGCAGCTCGAACTGTCCGAACCTGAGCTTCGGCTGATCCCGGACGACCGGCGCATCAGCGAGTCCGGGTGGACGCGGGCCAATGTGGCGACCGTGGTGCGTTCGCTCGGTGACGGCATCTGGGTCGGCGAGCACTTCGACGGTGAACGCCGCCTCGACATGATCCTGCGCGCGAAGGGCTGGGACAGCCCGGATGCGCTCGCGGCGGTGCCGGTCGCGACGCCCGCCGGCGGCGTGGTGCCGCTCGGCGAGCTGGTGCGCATCGAGCCGACGGTCAGCAGCGCGGGGCTGCGGCGCGTGGACGGCCGGCGCACCATCGGGCTCAACGTGATCGCGCCGCCCGGGATGTCGCTGCAGCAGGCGATGCAGCTGATCGAGCGCGACGTCGGGCCCGCGATCCAGCCGCTCCTGCCGCCCGACGGCGGCATCCGCTACGCGGGAGATGCCGGCAGCCTGGAGACCGCGCTCGCCGACATGCGCTTCAACATCTCGCTCGCACTGCTGGTGCTGTTCCTGCTCATGGCCGCGCTGTTCCGCTCGCTGAAAGACAGCGGCCTCGTGCTCCTGACGGTGCCGCTCGCGAGCCTGGGCGGCGTACTCGGCATCCGGCTGCTGAACCTCTTCACGCCGCAGACGCTCGACATGCTGACGATGGTCGGCTTCATCATCCTGCTGGGCGCGGCGGTCAACAATGCGATCCTGCTGGTCGAGAGCACCCGCTCGGCGGAGCGCGGCGGGATGAGCCGGCGCGACGCCGTGCGCCACGCGCTCGAACGGCGCACGCGCCCGATCTTCGCGACTTCGCTCGGCCAGCTTGCCGGGCTCCTGCCGATGATCATCGTGCCGGGACCGGGCGCCGCGTTGTACCGCGGCCTCGCGACCGTGATCGCGGGCGGCATGCTGCTCAACACCGTGTTCATGCTGGTGCTGCTGCCGGCGCTCTTGCGCCTCGGCGAGTCGGCGCCCGCGCGAATCCCGGCTGCTGCGCCGGACGCCATCGAGGAGGGCGCCACATGATCCCGAAGAACCCCAGGTCCCGCGCGGCATGGAGCGCGGCGCCGGCCGCGCTGGTTGCTTTCTCCCTGGCAGCCAGCGCGGCCTGGGGACAGAACCAGCCGCCACCGGCGGCGGTGTCCGTGGCGCCGGTCACCGAGGGGAGCCTTTCCGCGACCGTCAGCGCGACAGGCGCGGTGGTGAGCAGGAACGACGCGCGCCTCGCGGCGGAAGTCCCGGGCCGCCTAGACTGGGTCGCGGAACCCGGCGCGCGCGTGGCGAAGGGTACCGCCGTCGCCCGCGTGGACGCGCGCGCACTCGAACTGCAGTTGCGCGAGGACGACGCACAGGTGGCGCGGCTCACGGCAAACGCGGAACTGTTCGGAACGCAGCTGAACCGCCTGACGTCGCTGCCGGAGGGCATCGCCTCGAAGAGCCAGATCGACGAGGCCGCGGCGCGGCTGTCCATGGCGCGCCATGAGCTCGAACAGGCGCGCGCCGCGCGGGACCGCGTCCGCCACCAGGTCGAGCGCGCGGTGATCCGCGCGCCGTTCCCGGGGCACGTGGTCGAGCGCATCCGCGCGCTCGGCGAATTCGTCGGTGCCGGCACCGAAGTGGTCCGGCTGACCGACACCGGCAACATCGAGGTCGTCGCGCGCGCGCCGGTCGCCGACGCCGGCCACCTGGCGGTGGGCCAGCCGGTGACGGTGCGCGGGACCGCGCGCGAGGCCGAGAGCCGCATCCGCGCGATCGTGCCGGTAGGCGACGATCGCTCGCGCATGCTCGAGGTGCGCATCTCGTTGCCGGCCGCCGGCTGGCCGATCGGCTCAGCCGTGCGCGTAGACCTGCCGGCCGCGGGCAACGGCAAGCGGTCTCTGGTGGTGCCGCGCGACGCGGTGATCGTGCGTGCCGACGGGTCGCACGTGTATCGTGTCGGCAAGGACAACCTGGCCGAACGGATCGCGGTGCGCGTGGGCAACGGCAATTCCGAGAAGGTGGAAGTCAGCGGCGCGCTCGCGAAGGGCGACCGCGTGGTCGTGCGCGGCGGCGAACGACTGCGGCCCGGCCAGGCGGTCATGATCGCGAACACGGGTGCCGCGACCAAGGCGGCAGCGGCCGTCGCGAAGCCGAAGGGCTGAATCCATGTCCATCGCGCGCCGGCTGGCGCTCGTTTCCTGCCTGTTCGCCGTCGCGGCCTCCGCCTCGTCCCCGGAGCCGACCAGGGAAGAACTGGTCGCGGAATTGAAGAAGCAGATCGCGGGTCGTGAGCAGGAGCCCGCCGAAACGGTCTTCAAGGACGTCCAGGTGTTCAAGGGCAGGACCGCGGAGCAATTGCTCGCGGTCATGGACTTGGGCTTCTCGCGTTCACTCGGCGTGGGCTGCGGGCACTGCCACGACGTCGCCGACTGGCCCGCCGATGCGAAGCCGCAGAAGAAGGTGGCGCGCGAGATGAGCCTGATGACTCGCGAGTTGAACGGGAAGCTGCGAGCCATCGAGGACCTCGAGAGCGACACGCCCACGGTCAACTGCACCACCTGCCACCGCGGGCAGAAGAAGCCGGCGCTCAACCTGGAGTGACGACGGCGCGCGTCGCGCCCGCGAAAGCCTCCAGTTCGTCCAGCACGCCGTTGATCGCGACCGCATCGAGCGGCACCGTGCGCGTCACGATGCCCGACAGGTCGAGGGCTCCCCGCGCCGCCAGGTCCAGCAACTCGCGCAGCTCGCCCGCCAGGTGATCGGAGACGCCGATCACCTCGACCTCGCGGCACAGCAGGTCGCGGTAAGTCGAGATGGCGAGTGGCCGGTCGGTGAGCCCGGCGAGCGCCGCCCGGCCCTGGACCGCGAGCGACCGGACGGCCTGCTCCATGGTCTCCGGCAGGCCGATGAGCTCGAGTGCGGCATCCACGCCGCGCCCGCCGGTGAGCCGCCGGATCTCCGCGACCGGATCGGCTGCGCACGCGTCCACCGGCACGGCGCCGAGGCGCCCGGCCAGCGCGAGTTTCGCCGGCTGAATGTCGACCGCAAAGACCGTGCCCGCACCGCGAAGCCGCGCGAGCTGGATGGCCGAGGCGCCGAGCCCGCCGGCGCCGAACACGGCGACGGTGTCGCCGGTGGCGACGCGCGCCTTGTTGAGCGCATGCAGCGCAGTCGCGCTCGAGCACATCATCACGGCGCCGTGCTCGAACCGCACTGCATCCGGCAGCGGCAACACGCCGCGCGCCGGCACGCAGATGAACTCCGCGAATCCACCGTCGCGGTGCTTGCCGATCATCTGGCCGCGCCCGCAGAACTGCTCGCGGCCTGCGCGGCAGTGGCCGCATTCGCCGCAGGTAACAAGGTAGTCGAGGCAGACACGGTCGCCGGGCCCGAAGTCGCGGACTTCGGCGCCGCAGGCCTCGACCGTGCCCGCGACCTCGTGTCCGAGCGTACGGGGAACTTCTGCGGGCGCGACGCCGGCGCGGTAGTGGACGTCGGAGTGGCAGATGCCGGCCGCCCGCACGCGCACCAGCACCTCGGCCGGTTCGGGAACGGGTGTGACGACGGTTTCGGATGCGAGCGGCTCGCCCGGCCGCAGCAGGCGGATCGCCTTCATGCGGCGAGCTTACGACACCAACAGACCGAGGTCGCGCTCCGTGAAGTTGCCGATGTGCGGCGCGACCGCCGCGAGTCCCGAATCCGGCACGCCGAACCAGCAGGCGAGCGTCGCCGCGTACTGGTCGCAGGAGACCGCAGGGATCATGCGGCCGCCGCCGACGTCCTCCGGGCCGTTGATGCGCAACAGCGGATAACGGCCGAAGATCCGCCGTCCCGCCACGGCGCCGCCGATCACGAGCTGGTTTCCGCCCCAGGCGTGGTCGGTGCCGTCGCCGTTCGAAGTCAGCGTGCGGCCGAAGTCGGACTGCGTGAAAGTCGTGACCATGGAAGCGACGCCCATCTCCGCCGTGGCGCGGTAGAAGGCCGACAGGCAGCGGCTGACGTTGCCGAGCAGTCCCGGCTGGTCCGCGACCTGCGCGTCGTGCGTGTCGAATCCACCGGTCGCGACGAAGAAAATCTGCCGGTTCACCTGCAGCCGGTCGCGCACGGCGATCATTTCGGCGACCGTCCTCAACTGCGTGCCGAGCGGCGAGGCCGGGAAGACGTTCGTGAACGGCGCCGGGTTTGGATCGCGCACCGTGGCGAGCGCCGCGCCGATCGTCCCCGCGGAGCGTCGCGCGCTCTGCTGCACGCGCGCGTAAGCCCGCTCGTAGACCGTCGGGTAGTTCGCGCCGAGCACGGCGTCGAATGCGGCGCGGCGCGCGAGCGACAGCGGATCAGCGCCTTCGAGGCCGAACATCCCGACCGGGCCGGTCGGCCCCATCGTGTAAGGCGAGGTCGCGAGGGCGGTCTGGAACAGGGATTGCCCGGACAGCGACAGGTTCACCGCGAGCGGCTGCACCAGCGGCACCGGCACGCCGGGCCCCGTGATCGTATCCGCCACGCGTCCGCCCCAGCCGGAGCGTGCAGTGGCCGCGCCTTTCAGCGCATGCCACTGGTCCTGCTGGTCGTTGTGCGAGAAGAGCTGGGGTGGCAGCCGTACGGACTGGTCCTGGAACTGCGCCTTGGTCACAGGCTCGATCAGCGGGCCCACGTTGGCGACGATCGCGCAGGCCTCGTCCTGCTCGAACAGCGTGGCGATCTCGGGCAGCGACGGGTGCAGGCCGTAGAGGGCGCCACTCGGGTCGGGGACCTGCGGGTTGATCGGGATCAGGCTCGACTGGGCGATCGCGAGGTTCTGGCGCGAGGCCGCGTATTCGCCATACTCGGCCGGGCTCCGCGGCACCACCATGTTGAAGGAGTCATTGCCGCCGAACAGGAATACGCAGACGAGCGCCTTGTAGTCGTTGAAGACCGCCTGCGCACCGGAGGCAGCCGCGAAGGCGGCCTGCGGCGTGCGCCCGAACGCATAGGCGATGCCGCCGGCGGCAGCGGCCTTGAGGAAACGTCGGCGGTTGAATCGGTCCATGGCGCGGGCTCCCGTTACCGCTGCGCGGCGAGTTCCGGCGAAGTCGAGACCAGGTAGAGCGCCTCGGCGACACGCAGCGATGGCTCGGTCGCGGGCACGCGCTCGACCATGCCACGGGCCTCGGCTTCGAGCGCCGGCGAAATCGCGCCGCCCGCGAGGCGGTCCGCGACGCGCCGCACGAGCGCGGCCGGGTCGCCGGCCTGCGCAAGCTCCGCGCTGGTGTCGATGGCGACGAGGTCGGGCGCGAGCGCCGGCGGCACTGCCGGGCAGCCCTGCACCGGCGCCGTGTTGTAGCAGAACGAAAGGATGAAGAGATAGTTGGTGATCAGACTCGAGAGGTATTCCGTCGCGAGCTGCATCTCGGGCGCCACCAGGCCCTGGTCCAGGATCTCGCCGGGCGGCGCGTAGAACGGGCTGAAGAAGTTGAACACCGACGGCGCCTGCAGCGGGCCCTGGCCGATGAAACCCGGGATGTTCTGCACGTTCAGCCGCCCGCTCGGCGAGCGCGCGCCGTAGGCGCGCCACATGCGGGTCAGGCGCAGGAGCGGCTCGCCGAGCTTGCCAGCCGTCGCCGCAGCCGGCGCCTGGCGCGCTTCCGGGTCGAGCAGGATCGCCCTGACCACGGCTCCGAGCTGGCCGCGCCGGCCGGACCCGTCGTCGTTGAAGCGGCGCGCGATTCGCTCGATGTATTGAGGCGAGGGATTGCTGGTCACCAGGCGCTGGATCAGCTGCTTCGAGATGAATGGCGCGACGTTCGGGTGGCCGAAGATATTGTCGAGCGCGTCGCCGAGGTCGCGCGCCGGTGTCTGGCCGGCAGGAATCTGTGTCATCACCGCGCCCGGGTAGCTGAGCATGCGCTTGGTGCCGGTGTCGTGCTGTTCGGGATAGGCCTGCATCGGCACGACCTGGTTCTGGATCGTCGGCCGCGCCTGCGCGAAGGAGGGCGCGTCTGCGTAGCTCCAGCCGGTGTAGACGTGCGCGAAGCCCTCGATAGCCGCCTGGTCATAGGTCGGAACCGGGTTGCCCCGGGCGTCGAGGCGCGGGCTGCCGTCCAGGTTCAACTCGACCAGCCCGATCGTGAAGAGCTGCATCAGTTCGCGCGCGTAGTTTTCGTCCGGGCGGATGTTGCGCGCCGCATCCGGTTTCTGGTTGCCGAGCATGGAGAGGTAGACGCCCATCGCCGGGTGCAGCGTCACGTCCTCCATCAGCACGCGGAAACTGCCGAAGGCGTTCCGTGCCAGCATGTCGTAGTAGCTCGCGCTGCCCCAGGGGTATCCCACCAGCGGGCTCAGCTGCGAGATCACCATGATCTCCGAGAGCGCGAAGGCGACGCGCTGGCGGAGCTGGTCGGGCGCGGATAGCGCATGGCGCAGCCAGACATCCACACGGTCATCGTGCAACCGGGTGAAGTCCGCGCCCGGCGGATAGGTTGCGAACACCGCCTGCACGTGCGGCAGCTCGAGCGAAGCAGGGCGCTGGAGCTGCTGGTCGATCCAGGCCTCGTAGCCCATGGTGATGACGGACTGCGCATCCGCTTCCGTGGCGCCGAAGGTCGCCTGGTTGAGGAAGCGGTAAGCGTCCGCGCGGCTGATCGCCGGCGGCGGCAGTGGCTGAACGACAGGCGGCCCGGACCCGCCACCACCCCCGCCGCCGCAGGCGGCAAGGAGCGAAGCGATCACGGCCGAGCCGGAGATGCGCGCGATGTTCACGGGGCCCTGTCCACCGACTTGAGGTAAGCGACCTGCTCGGGCGTCAGCGTGTTCTTGATGTTGACGAGCATCTCCATGAACAGGCGCTTCTTGCGGTTCTCGGCCTCGAACACGCGGCCGACGCCCGCCATGACCGCCTTCCCGTCGACCGGATGCTGCTCGATCAGCTCCTGGAGCTGCGAGGCCTCGGTCATCAGCGTCCAGTCGCTTTCCGCGGCCTGGGCCTGCACGCGCTTGAGCTCCGCGCCGATCAGCTCGAGCTGCTTCGGCGTGAGCCTGAGCTCCTTGCGGTTCTGCAGGATCAGTTCGGGGCCGAACAGCCTGCCCTTGATCCACTCGTCCTTGCCTTCCGGCCCCTCCGCGTGCGCCGCCGGCGCGAACGCGAGCAGAGCGCCGAGCAGGCCGGCGGCGATTGCGTGGAGAGTCTTCATAACAGCGATTCCTCCAGCGAAACGTTGAATCCCTCGGGTGACGGCAGGTTGACGTCGAGCGGCACAGCGGCGAATGCGAGCAGCTCGTCGCTCGGCACGCGCCAGTAGTCGGGTGAGGACAATTCCTGCGCCAGGGCCGCGGTTTCGCGCAGCCCGGCGTCGGTCGTACCGTCGTCCGCGTCCCTGGCGAAGTACACCCAGGAGACGCCGGCGAGCACGAGTATCGTGGCGAAAGCGGCGAATGCGGGGCGCCACGGTGCGGCCGGCCGGCGGACCGTCTCCGCTGCCGGCCACACGCGGCCGAATGGCGGCGTGCGCGCGGCGTGGTCGCGGGTCTGGAGCGCGACGCGAACCGCGGACTTGAGCGCTTCGTCGCGATCGGGAAGCTGCGGGCTCATGTCCCGGGCCCCAGGTCCGCAAGACGCTCGCGCAGCGCCGCCTTGCCGCGCTCGTAATGAATGCGCGCGGTGCCGAGCGCGATGCCGAGCACTTCGGCGGCCTCGGCGATCGAGAGGTCGCGGTAGAAGACGAGGTCGAGCAGTTCGCCCTGCCGCTTTGGCAACGAGCGCAGCGCCGCCAGCACACGGGTCCGTTCCTGTCCCTGCACGGGATCGTCCGGATCCGCCTGCGGCTCCTGCGCCGGCGCGAATACCGCGAGGCGCGTGAACGCCGCGAGTGAGCGGCGCGCACGGCGCCAGCGCGAAGCCGCCTGGTTCCGGATCACGGCGAACAGCCAGGTCCTGAGGCTCGAATGCCCGCCGAACTTCGCTTCGCCCTCGAGGATCGCCAGGTACGTCATCTGAAGGATGTCCTCCGCGTCATGGCGCCGGCCCTGTGCGCAGGTGAGCGCCCACGAAAAACACTGTTCGTGCAACTGCTCGAGTTCGCGCTCGTCGATCAGCGGGTTATGTCGCAATCGAGGCCCGTCCGGCATTGCACGCGTCACTTAGTGTCGCCGGGAAGCGGACTATATGACTGGCGGGGAGAGTAGAATCAGCCCAGGTAGCGTTCGATTTTCCGGAACAGGTCCACGCGATCGACCAGGTCCGTCGCCCAGTCGAGCCGGTCGGTTTCGAGCTGCAATATGGGCGACAGGTCCCAGCGCCGGAACCACTCGTCGTACAGCCGGTTGAGGCGGCTGAGATAGCGCACCGGGATCTCCTGCTCCATCGCGCGGCCGCGCAGGCGGATGCGCTGCCGCAGCGTTCGCACCGGGCAGCGCAGCTGGATCATGAGGTCGGGCGGCTTCAATGCCCCGCACATCGCCTTGTAGAGCTGGTGGTACAGCTTCCAGTCGCGCGCGCCGATGAAGCGCTGCCGGTGAAGGTTGCGCGCGAAGATCTCGGCGTCCTCGTAGATCGTGCGGTCCTGCACCACCGTGCCCGGGTCGTCCTGGAGTTCGAGTTGCAGGCGGAACTTGTGCGTCAGGAACCAGAGCTGGGAGCGGAACGCCCAGGTCTTCATGTCGCGATAGAAGTCCGCGAGGTAGGGATTGGCGTCGTTCGGCTCGTAGAACGGCTTGATGCCGTAGCGCCGGCACAGGAACAGCGTCAGCTCGGTCTTGCCGGCGCCGATGTTGCCGGCGATCGCGATGAAGCGCTTGCCGGCCACGGCAGGCGCTTTACAGCCAGTAGACGAAGATGAAGAGCCCGAGCCAGACCACGTCCACGAAGTGCCAGTACCAGGCGACGGCCTCGAAGGCGAAGTGCTGGCGCGGCGTGAAATGGCCCGAGAGGCAGCGCAGCCAGATCACGACCAGCATGATCGCGCCGACCAGGACGTGCAGGCCGTGGAAGCCCGTCAACATGAAGAAGGTTGAGCCGTAGATGCCGGTCCCCAGCTGCAGCCCGAGCTCGCTCCAGGCGTGGCCGTACTCCCAGACCTGCACGCCGAGGAAGGTGAAGCCGAGCAGGAAGGTGAAGGCGAGGAATAACTTGAGCATGCCCCGGTGCCCGCTCTTGATCGCATGGTGCGCGATCGTGAGCGTGAGGCCCGAGGTGAGGAGCAGCGCCGTGTTGAGCGCCGGCACGCCGAAGGCGGGGATGATCTCGTAGCTGCCGTCCTCGCGCGGGCCGAGCGCGCCCGGGCCATTGCTCGGCCAGCCGGCGTCGAAATCGGGCCACAGCAGGCTCGTGATCGCCTTCTCGCCTTCGCCGCCGAGCCAGGGAACCGAGAGCTGGCGCGCATAGAACAGCGCGCCGAAGAAAGCGGCGAAGAACATGACCTCGGAAAAGATGAACCACATCATCCCCATGCGGAACGAGCGGCCCACCTGCTCGTTGTAGAGCCCGGCCCGGTTCTCGCGGATCACTTCGCCGAACCAGAGGAAGAAGAGCGTGAACAGCAGCAGGAATCCGAGCCCGAGCACCCAGCCGCCGATCCCGGCGCCGTTCAACGTCGCCGCAGCGCCCGCCATCAGGACGAAGAGCGCGACCGAGCCGAAGAATGGCAGGCGACTGCCGTGCGGGAAGTAGTACTGGTGCGAGTCGTGGGCGTGTCCGGCGTGCGCCATCGGGTTCCCCTTCAGGTCCTGCCCGTCGCCTGTCCGACGTCGTAGAACGCGTAGGACAGCGTCAGGCGATCGATGCCCGCCGGCAGTTCACGGTCCACCGAGAACCGCACGACGAGTTCGCGCTCCTCGTCGCGCGCGAAGCGCTGGGGCACGAAGCAGAAGCATTCGGTCTTGCGCAGGTACTGGGCTGCGCGCGCGGGCGCGACCGAGGGTACCGCCTGCCCGGTGGTGTCGCGGCCGGAGAGATTGCGCGCGCGGTACTTCGTCTCGTACAGCCGCCCGGGCTGCACGTCCATGGCGGCGGCGACCGGCATGAATTCCCACTGGCCGCCACCCGGCACCGAGGCGGTGAACTCGACGGTCACGGTGCGCGCCGCGACAGCCCGGCTTTCGTCGACGGCCGCCGCCTGCGCAAGCCGCTCGCGCGAGCCGATGCCGGTGATCTCGCAGAACACCGCGTAGAGCGGCACCAGCGCGAAACCGAATGCGAAGCTGCCGGCCGCCATCAGCACGAGCTTCGCGGCAAGCAAGCGGTTCGCCTTGCGCACCGGCTCGCTCACGGGCCGCGCTCCGCCAGGCGCAGCAGCACGTAGGCCGCGTAGACCGCCGCGGCCGCGATGCCGAGCGCAAGTGCGAGGCGCAGGCTACGGGCGCGCTGCGTCACTTGAGCTCCGGCGCCTTCCCGAAGGTGTGGTAGGGCGCGGGCGAGGGCACGGTCCACTCGAGGCCGTGCTGGTAGTCCCAGACTCCGGCGGTCGCGCGTTCGCCGCCCCGCACGCACTTGACGATCAGCCAGACGAACAGCAGCTGCGACAGGCCGAAGCCGAATGCGCCGATCGAGGACACCATGTTCCACTCGGTGAACTGCACGGCGTAGTCCGGAATGCGTCGCGGCATGCCGGCGAGCCCGAGGAAATGCTGCGGGAAGAACAGCACGTTGATGAAGATCGCGGAAAGCCAGAAATGCCACTTGGCGAGCGCCATGTCGTACAGGTGCCCGGTCCACTTCGGCAGCCAGTAGTAGACCGCCGCCATGATCGCGAACACCGATCCCGGCACCAGCACGTAGTGGAAGTGCGCCACCACGAAGTAGGTGTCGTGGTACTGGAAGTCGGCGGGCACGATCGCGAGCATCAGGCCCGAGAGGCCGCCGATCGTGAACAGGAACAGGAACGCGAGCGCGAACAGCATCGGCGGCTCGAAGCTGATCGAGCCGCGCCACATCGTCGCGGTCCAGTTGAAGATCTTCACGCCGGTCGGCACCGCGATCAGCATGGTCGAGAGCGTGAAGAACAACTGCCCGGCTAGCGGCATGCCGACCGTGAACATGTGGTGGGCCCAGACGATGAACGACAGGAAGGCGATCGAGGCGATGGCGTACACCATGGCCTCGTAGCCGAAGATCGGCTTGCGCGAGAAGGTCTGGATCACCTCCGACACGATGCCGAAGGCGGGCAGGATCATGATGTAGACCTCGGGGTGCCCGAAGAACCAGAACACGTGCTGGAACAGCACCGGGTCTCCGCCGCCGGCCGCGTTGAAGAAACTGGTGTGGAAGTAGTAGTCCGTCAGCAGCATCGTCACGCCGCCCGCGAACACCGGCATCACCGCGATCAGGAGGTACGCCGTGATCAGCCACGACCAGGAAAAGAGCGGCATCTTGAGCAGCGTCATGCCCGGCGCGCGCATGTTCACGATGGTCACGATCACGTTGATCGCGCCCATGATCGAGGAGGCGCCCATCAGGTGGATGGCGAAGATCGCCATCGGGAACGCGCTGCCCGACTGCAGCACCAGCGGCGGGTAGAGCGTCCAGCCGGCGGCGGGCGCGCCGCTCGGCATCAGGAAAGTCGACAGCAGCAGCAGGAACGCGAACGCGAGCAGCCAGAAGCTGAACAGGTTCATGCGCGGCAGCGCCATGTCGGCGGCGCCGATCTGCATCGGGATCATCCAGTTCGCGAGGCCGACCGTCGCCGGCATCACCGCGCCGAACACCATGACGAGCGCATGCATGGTGGTCATCTGGTTGAAGAATGCGGGGTCCACGAGCTGCAGGCCGGGCTGGAACAGCTCGCTCCTGATCACCAGCGCCATCAGCCCGCCCACCAGGAACATGAGGAGCGAGAACACCAGGTACATCGTGCCGATGTCCTTGTGGTTCGTCGTCGTGAGCCAGCGCCCGATGCCTCTGGGCGGCCCCTGTCCGTGTTCCGCCATCGCGGTCACTCCGTCGCGGCGAGCGCCGTGCCCGCCGCGCCCGATTTCTGCTGGCCGAGCCAGGCCTCGAATTCCGCCCTCGGTTTCGCGACCACGACGATCGGCATGAAGCCGTGGTCGGCGCCGCAGAGTTCCGCGCATTGGCCGCGGTAGGTGCCCGGCTTGTCCTCGTCCACCGAGATCCACATTTCGTTGATGAATCCCGGGATCGCATCGCGCTTCATGCCGAAGTCCGGCACCCACCAGGCATGGATGACGTCATTCGCCGTCAGCAGCAGGCGGATCTTGGTGGCGGTCGGCACGATGAGCGGCTGGTCCACGTTCAGCAGGTAGTGCTCCACGGACCGCGGGTCGATGCCGGAGTCCTTCTGCCGCGCCAGGTCGCCGTCGCGCGCGAGGCGGCTGAAGAACGACACACCGGTGCCGAGATACTCGTAATGCCACTGCCACTGGTAGCCGGTGACCTTGATCGTGAGCTCGGAGCCCGAGGTGTCCTCGATCTTGATCAGCTTCTCGACCGAGGGGAGCGCCATGCCGATCAGGATCAGCGACGGCAGGATGGTCCAGGCCGCCTCGAGGCGCGCGTTGTGCAGCATCCTGCCGTCCGCGACTGCGCCTTTCGACTTCCGGAACCGGATCATCGCGACGATCATCGCCCCGAAGGTGAACACGGCGATGACCAGGCAGATCCACAACATGATCATGTGCATGTCGTAGATCTCGCGGGACAGTTCGCTGACGCCCTTCGGCATGTTCAGCAGGTCCCAGCCGGCCCGGGCGGGCATTGCGACGAAAGCCGCGAGGACGAAGGCAGCGATCGGCCGCATCAACATCCGCTTCGCAAAGGACACCGGGACTCCCAGGAATCGCCCGCCGGGAAGCGGGCGGACGGCCCGCGCATCGTAAGGGACGGCTTGGCGGGCCGCAACCCGATTTTCCCCTTGCGCGCCAACGACATGCGCCGCGCGGGCGCGCAGAACAGGCCTGCTAGTCGAGTTCCGCCATGGCGATGGACGCGTGGGCAAACGTCGCGCCGGTCTGCATCTTCGCGGCGGCCCGGATGGCTTCCATGATTTCGCGGTCCGTGACGCCATGTCGCAGGGCGCCATCCGTGAAGACATGCCGCCCGAATTCACGGAATGTGCGCTCGACAGAGGGCGCCAGGTCCCGGCGCCGCTCGCGGAGCGCGACGGCAATGGCGGAGTCGTCTGCGTGTTTCATCGAAGTTTCTCTTCGCTACTGACGCACGGGCGGAAGTACGCGACCGGCTGCACGCGTCTCGAGGTTGGCATTGACGAAGTCCCAGTTGACCAGGTGGGTCAGGAAGGCTGCGACGTAGTCCATGCGACGGTTCTGGTAGTCCGGGTAGTACGCGTGTTCCCAGACGTCGCAGGCAAGCAGCGGCGTACGCGAGGAGATCAGCGGCGTGTCGGCGTTGCCCGTCGACGCGATCCGCAACCGGTCTCCGTCCAGCACGAGCCACGTCCATCCGCTGCCGAACAGTTCGCTGGCTGTCCGGATGAATTCCTGGCAGAAAGTCGGGTAGTCGCCGAAGCTCTCATCCACCAGGCGCGCGGCTGCTCCGTACGGTTTGCCGCCACCCCGCGTCTTCATGCCGCGCCAGTAGAAATCGTGATTCCAGGACTGTGCGGCCGCATGGAACAGCCGGCGGTCGGGATTTGCCGCGCTGCTGCGCACGATCTGCTCGAGTGGCGCGGTCTCGAGCGGCGTGTGGCGGACCAGGTGGACCGTCCTCTCCAGGTAGGCGGCGTGGTGGCGGCCGTAATGCAGCGAGAGCGTGAGCCGCGAGAGGTGGGGCTCCAGCTCATCCAGCGCGTACGGCAGGGGCGGCAGCTTCAGGCTCATCGAACCCTCGCGGTGTGACCGCCTTGCAGAATGGGAGCCGGCCTGATATTTGACAAGCGATAAATCCTGGCGTTTGTCATCGAGGAAACCGATGGATACGGAACTTGCGAAGACATTTCTGGCGGTCATTGCCGCGGGCAACTTCGTTGCGGCCTCCCAGCGGCTACACGTCACGCAGTCCACCGTCAGCACGCGGATCCAGCGGCTCGAAGAGTTCCTGGGCGCCGAACTGTTCGTGCGCAACAAGGCAGGGGCGCTGCTGACGCCGGCAGGCCGGCAGTTTCAACGTCACGCGGCGCTCCTGACGCGCACCGTCGAGCAGGCCCGCCAGGAGACCGGGGTCGCGACGGGATTCCGTGCGGCGCTGACCGTCGGCGGGCGGATCGGCTTGTGGGAGGAGCTGCTGGCCCGCTGGCTGGGCGTGTATCGCGGTCTCGCACCGGACGTCGCGGTGCGTGCGTTGGTGGGTTTCGAGGACGAGCTGATGCAGGCGCTGATCGAGGGACGCGCCGATATCGGCGTCATGTACACGCCGCAGGCCCGCCCCGGACTGCGCATCGAGCCGCTCCTCGAGGAGCGGCTTGTCATGGTTTCATCGAGCAAGGGCTCCAGTGCAGAACCCGGCAAGGACTACGTGTACGTGGACTGGGGTCCGGAGTACTTCGCGCAGCACAGCCTGGCATTCCCGGGATTCAGCGGCGCAGCGCTCACGGTCAATGTCGGCTGGCTTGGCATGTTGCATGTCCTCGGCGCCGGCGGATGCGGATACTTCCCGGCGCGCCTGCTGGTCAGTCACGAGCGTGAAGGGCTTCTGCACCGGGTGGTGGAGGCGCCCGAGTTCCACTTGACGGCCTATCTCTGCTTTCCGGCGAGGTCGGAATCGAGTGCGCTGAACCTCGCGATCGACACCATCCGCCGTGTTGCGGCCGAAGCGACCTGAACGATGCTCTGCGATTTCATATCGGAAAATCCGATGTCATAGACGAATACTCATCGCTTGCCGCATGTGCAGCTCGCCTCCATGGTTGTGGACGAAGGCAGTTTCGCAATCACTGGAGGCAGCCATGCAGGACAAGTCAGCGCGCAGGCACGTCGTGCGCGAACACGCAGAGCCGGAGAATCCACTGTGGGCGATCACCGTCATGATGGCGATCTTCTTCGCCGTCGCCGCCTTGCTGATCGCCATTGGCTAGGCCCGGAGGTCCGCGCGACTTCATCCGCGGGGCGTGAAACGGAACCGGCAGACATGACCGCCGCGAGCCATGCACTCGGTCAACTCCACCTTGCTTCCGGTATAGCCGGAGAGCAACGCCAGGTCGAAGTGGCAGACATTGGGGTTCTTCATCGCCAACTCGTGGAACACGCAGTTGTCGGCTTCGATCGCATGGGCGCCGCGCGTGTCGGGCGCACTGCGCGCGTCGTAGCCGAGGCCATCCATGATCGAGGCGAGCGATTCCACGCGCTCGCGCCGCGAACCGGCCGCCGGGGCACGTTGCCGCAACTGGGCGACGACGGCGGCGGCGATCTTGCCGAGGCGCACTCGCAGGCCGGCGGCGCCGTGCTCGCTGGTCATGGCCTCGATCAACAGCTGCGCGAACCAGGAGTAGTGGCGCGGAAACGCCTCGCGACCCTTCTGCGTCAACACGAACAGGCGCTGCGGACGGCCGCCGCTGGGGCGCGAGCCGGCGGCGCCGACCTGGGCGTCGCGCATCAGGGCCGCGAGATGCTGGCGGATCGCGGTCCGCGTGACGCCGACGGCGCGCGCCAGTTCATCGATGCTGGCGCCCGTCTTGTGCCGCAGCAGATGCCGTAGCAGGCGGTTGCGGCTCTCGCCGTAGGTTTCGGCCATGGGTTCGCTCCGGTGCCGCGAATTACTTTTGGCATATTAACGTTTGTTTAATGATTTTGTCGAGCTATAAAGATCCCGCAACCGACCGAGTTCGCCGGGGAAAGGCACCCGGCAGGAGTCACCCAAGTGTTTCAGACGACCGCAGCCGTGATGACGCAGCCCGGCGGCCTGTGGCGCCGGGCGATACCCCGCGTGCCGGCGATGCTTGCCGCGGCGGCGCTGGCGCATGGATGCAGTGATGCCGCGCTGCCGCGGCAGGCGCCGTCCCTGAATGCCATGGACCCGGCAGGCGGGGCCACGGAAGTCGCCGTCGATGCGGCGATCAGGGCCGACTTCTCGATCGCCATGGACGCTTCGACGCTGAATGCGGCGACGTTTGCGGTGGGCTGCCCGGGTCCCGTCGCAGGATCGGTGGTCTACCACGCCGCGCTCAATCGTGCGGTGTTCACGCCGGCGGCTGCGTTGCCGGGCGATGCGACCTGCGTCGCCACTATCCGCACTGGCGCGAGATCAGCCTGGGCATGGCGCTGCCGGCGGACGTCAGCTGGAGCTTCACGACCGCACTGGATCCGGCGTTGGTCGCCATGGGCCGCGAGATTTTC
>JBQTKF010000001.1:0-11565 GCA_052386355.1 Gammaproteobacteria bacterium | reverse complement strand
CGAAGATGCTGGGCATCCACGCGACGATCGTGATGCCCGCCGATGCGCCGCAGCTCAAGCTCGAGAACACGAAAGCGCTCGGCGCCGACGTCGTGCTCTACGACCGCTACCGCGAGAACCGCGAGGCCGTCGCGGCGCGCGTCCTCGCCGAGCGCGGCGGCACGCTGGTGCCGGCCTTCGACGATCCGCACATCATCGCGGGCCAGGGCACCGCCGGACTGGAATTGATGCGGCAGGCCGGAGAGCTCGGGCGGATGCCGGACCAGGTGCTGATCGGCGCGAGCGGTGGCGGCCTCGCGGGCGGCTCGGCGCTCGCGATCCGCTCGCTGTCCCGGGCGACACAGGTCTACGCGGTCGAGCCCGAGGCTTTCGACGACATCCGCCGCTCGCTCGCCGCCGGGCAACGCCTCACGAACCCGCCCGAGGCGCGCACCATCTGCGACGCACTGTTGTCCTCGCCCTGCGGCGCGATCCCGTTCGCGCTCATGCAGCAGCACCTGGCCGGTGCCCTGGCAGTGAGCGACGACGAGGTGCTGGCTGCCATGGCGTATGCGTTCCGGGTCTTGAAACTCGTGGTCGAGCCCGGCGGCGCCGTCTCGCTCGCCGCGGTGCTCGCCGGCAGGATCCCGCTCGCCGGACGCACGACCGCGATCCTCATCACCGGCGGCAACGTGGATCCCGCCACATTCCGCCGGGCGCTAGGGAGCTAGCGTTTCCTCGAGGAAGCGGACCACGCCCGTTTCCAGCTCGTACCAGGCGCCAACGATCGAAAGGCCGTTCGAGCCCACCAGGCCCTCGATGATCGCGGAACCGTGACGAAGCTGGTTCACGGAAGCGCATACGTTTGCGCGCATGGCTTCGTGCTCATGCTCGATGCCTGCCACCGCCGGGCGGATGCGGTCCACGATGTCCTTCAGGTTCGGCGACGGGTTCCCGGACGGCCGGTGCAGCTCCTCGAGCGTCGCCGCGATCGCGCCGCAGGAGGAATGGCCGAGCACGACCACGAGCCGCGTGCCGAAGCGGTCCGCCGCGAACTCCACGCTGCCGATCAGTGACGGCGCGACGATGTTGCCGGCGACGCGGATCACGAACAGGTCGCCCGGGCCCTGGTCGAACACGATCTCGACCGGCACGCGCGAGTCCGAGCAGCCGAGCACGATCGCGAACGGCTCCTGCGCGACCGCGAGCGCGGCGCGCCGCTCGGCGGACAGCAGCGACCCCGGGCTCCGGACATTCGCCGCGAAGCGCGCGTTGCCCTCGCGCAGGCGCAGCAACGCATCGCCTGCCTTGACGCCGCGGCTCATGGACCGATCTCTCTGCGCAGCTGCCCCAGGAACGCCTGCATGAACTCCGTGCGCCGGGCGGCTTCGCGACGGCCGGCCTCGGTCTGCATGGTAGCGGCAAGCTTGAGCAGCTTGCTGTAGAAATGGTCGACCGAGGACCCGCGGTCGTCGGGCTCGCGCCGCTCGCAGAACGGGTCTTCGGGCTGGTACAGCGGCCGTCCCAGTGCCGCGCCCACCGCGATGCAGCGGGCGATGCCGATGGCGCCGAGCGCATCAAGCCGGTCGGCGTCCTGCACCACCCTCGCCTCGACCGTGCGCGGCTCGATACCTGCGGCGTAGCTATGCGCTTCGATCGCGTGCGCGATGCCGTCGAGGAACTCCGGCGCATAGCCGGCCTCGCGCAGGAACTTCAGGGCCTGCGCGGCCGCGATGCGCGAGGCAAGCGGCCGGTCGGGCGAGTCCTTCGGCACGTTGACGCAGTCGTGCAGCCAGGCGGCGGGCAGCACGACCTCGAGTCTCGCGCCCTCCTGCTTCGCGAGCCGCACGGCAGTCGCGACGACGCGCCTCAGGTGCACGATGCCGTGACCCGGGTCCGCGTCCGCGTGCCCGTCGAGGAACCCGATGAATCGCGGCTCCCATTCCTGCCGCAGTCGTTCCACCGCGCTCATTTCGGCTTCCGGGGCCGGAAGGTCTTCGCGCGCGGCCGCGCGGGCGCCCCGGCCGATCTCGACCTCAGGGCGACGGCGAGCGCCTCGCGCGCCCAGGCCTTGAGCTGGTCCGCATCCTCGAGCACCTCCGCCGGCACCTGCCAGTAAGCCATCTGGTAGTCGGGCCTTTCGCGGTACGGGCAGAATGGCTCCGATCCCGCGTGCTGGTAGCGCGCGCGGCTCGCCTCATTGGTCTTGAAGTAGAGCGTGTCTTCGTCGATCAGCGCGAAGAAGAGGCCGTCGAGATAGAGACCCACGCCGCCGAACATGCGCCGCGGCGACACGCGCCCCGCGGGTGCGAGCTGCTCGAGGACGAAGTCGCGGTAGTCGTCGCTCACGCTCACCGCGCGGCTCCGAGGGCACGGTGCAGCCGGTCACGCAGCTCCCGGTGCGCCTCCGGATCGAATGCCGGCGCCCGGCTCCAGTCGTAGGTCCAGGGATGCGCCGTCGCGAGCGGCGCGGGCTCGTCGTGGTAGCGCGGGATCACGTGCGCGTGGAGTGCCGGGTCCTGGTTGCCGAAGATCGCGTAGTTGATGCGCACCGCGCGGGTGACCGAGAGCACCGCGTCACCGAGTGCCGCCATGTCGGCGAGAAAAGCCGCACGTTCCGCACCCGCTAGCGCATTCAAGTCCGGCACCACCGGGTCCGGCAGCAGCAGACAGTAGCCGGGCAGCACTTGCCGCTCGCCGAGCACGGCCCAGCCGGAGGCGAGTCGCGCAACGAAGGTCGGGTCGCTGCCTGCGCGCAGCGCGTCGACGCGGCGATGGATGGAAGTCGTCATGTCAGCCGTTCCAGCTGCGCACTCGCCCGAGGTCCAGGTGCACGAAGTCCGATTCCGGATAGTAGCCGACACCGCCCGCCTGCCGCGCCAGCGCAAGTTCGCAGAGGCGCGCGGTCGCAAGGCCCGTGAGGCGGACATCGATCGCGCGGCCTTCCATATGCAGGCTCCGCGAGGAGACGCCGTCGGTGGTTGCCGCGAGCATCGCATTGGTCGCGGGCGAGCGATAGGCGGAGATGACCTCAAAGCGCGGCTCGACGCCGGCGGCGGCCGCCAGCTCGTGCAGCAGGTCGAACAGCTCCTTCTGCATGGGCATGAGTTCGCTGGTGCGGTGGTCGCGCAGCACCCAGTCGAGCATGCCCAGCTCTGCCGGCACATAGTCCCTGCCGTCGTGGTAGGTCGCCTCGATCTCCTCGCGCGTGTGGGTGTTGTAGAAGCGGATGCGGCGTGCTGCGGGCCCCTCGCCGGGGGCCGCAGGCGCGACGAGCAGCACCGGCATCCCGATCAGGAGGCCGGCGAGCGCGCGCCGCCGGAAATCGCAGGCACAGCCCCTGTCAGCGCGCCGCCACATTGACCGCGAGCACCTTCGCGCGCGGGAAGAAATTGAAGTCGGTCGCCGTCGCGATGGTGTAGGCGCCGATCTGCCGGGCGACCACGAGGTCGCCGATCGAGAGTTCCGGCAACGGGATGTCCTCGGCGACCACGTCGATGCTGTCGCAGGTGGGCCCGGCGATGACGCAAGGGAGCGCGGGGCCGGCTTTCGGCTGCACCGGCTCGACGGGAAAGCGCGAGTGGTCGTAGAGCTGGCCGCTGTAGGTGCCATAGAGGCCGTCGTCGAGGTAGTACCACCAGCGCCCGTCGCGCTTCGCGCGGCCCATGACCGTCGCGAGCGCGAAAGCCGCCGGCCCGCAGATGTAGCGTCCGGGCTCCGCGATGATGCGAAGTCCCCGCGGGAGTCCTGCGAGCGCGGCGCGTATCGGCGCGCAGAATGCGGCGATCGGCGTGACGGGTTCGAGGTAGTCGATCGGGAACCCGCCGCCGATGTCCAGCACCTCGAGCGGCCCGAGCCCGCGGCGGCCGGCTTCGGCGATCAGCAACGCGCAGACGTCGATGGCGCGCAGGTACATGTCGGGCTTCGCGACTTGCGAGCCCACGTGGAACGAGAGTCCCGCGATTCGCAGGCCCATTCCGCGCGCCTGTTCCATGAGCGGGATCGCCGCGGCCGGCTCGCAGCCGAACTTGCGCGACAGGTCCACGATCGCCTCGCGCGCCCGGAATGCGAGGCGGATCAGCAGCCGTGCGCGATCGCGGCAGGCGACGAATTTCGGGATCTCGTCCGGATTGTCGGCGACGAACGTCGTCACGCCGTAGTCAAGGGCGTGGCGGATGTCGGCATCGCGCTTGATCGGGTGCGTGTGGATGCAGCGCGCGGCCGGGATGCCGGCGTCACGCACGAGGTCCACCTCGCCATTGGTCGTGAGGTCGAACCAGGCGCCTTCCTGCGCCAGTACCTTCACGACGGTCGCGTCGGGCAGCGGCTTCAGCGCGTAGTGCAGGTCGACGCCCGGCAGCGCCGCGGCGAGCGCCCGGTACTGGCGGCGGATCACGTCGCAGTCGATCACGAAGAGCGGCGAGCCGTGTGTTGCGGCGAGCGTCGTCAGTGCGTCGGGCGAATAGGGATGGTCGAGCCGGATGTCCTCGCGCATGGCCGGCTCAGTCTAGCAGCGGGTCGACGAGCGCCAGCAGCCGGTCGATCGCGCCGCGGTTCGCATCGAGCACCGCGCGGCCTGCGCCACCCATGGCGGCGCGCCGGTCGGGAGCGCCGAGGAGTTCCAGAACTTCCGACGCCAGCGCCGCCGTATCGGCGACCACGCGCGCCGCGTCCGCCTCCAGCAGGCGTCGCGCAACGTCCTCGCCGTTGAAATTGTGCGGCCCGGTCAGCACCGCGCGGCCGAGCGAAGCGGGCTCCAGCAGGTTGTGCCCGCCGACCGGGACCAGGCTCCCGGCCACGAATGCGACGTCGGCCGCCGCGTAGTACATCATCAACTCCCCCATCGTGTCGCCGAGCAGCACCGTGCGGCCGGCCGCGATCGCGGGGCCGTCGGAGCGGCTGGCAAAGGCCTCGCCGCGTTTCTCGAGCAGGCTGCGCACGGCGGCGAATCGCTGGGGGTGCCTCGGCACCAGGACGAGCAATGCGTCGGGATGGCGCCCGAGCACGAGCCGATGAGCGTCGAGCACGGCCGACTCCTCGCCCTCGTGCGTGCTCCCCGCGACCCAGACCGGGCGGCCCGCCGCATGTTGTGTGCGCCATTCGCGTCCGCGCGCTTCCGTTTCCGCCGGCGGTTCGAAGTCGAACTTTATGTTTCCCGTCACGTGCGTGCGGGCGGGCGCCGCGCCGATCGAGCGGAAGCGCCCGGCATCCGCCTCGGTCTGCGCGGCGATCACGACGCCGCGCGCGAGCGCAAGCCGGAACAGCGGCGCCAGCCTCCGGTAGCGGCCGACCGATCGCTGCGACAGCCGCGCGCTCGCGAGCACCATCGGCACGCCGCGCCGGCCGCATTCCGCGTAGAGGTTCGGCCACAGCTCCATCTCGAGGATCAACGCGAGTCGTGGCTGGACGCGGTCGAAAAAGCGGCGCACCGAACCCGGCAGGTCGAACGGCAGGTAGCGGTGCTGCACGCGATCGCCAAAAAGCGCCTGCACCCGCAGGGCGCCGGTCGCCGTCGCCGTCGTCATCACGACCGCCCGAGGCGGATGACGCTCGAGCAGGCGCCGGACCAGGGGTTCCGCGGCCTGCACCTCGCCGACCGACACCGCGTGGATCCAGACCGGCCCGCCCGCAATCGCGGGCCCGAGGCCGAAGCGCTCGCCGAGGCGCACGCGGTTGCCGGGATCGCGCAGGCCGCGCCACCACTGCATCGCGATCGCCACCGGCGCCGCGAACAGGTAGATCAGCAGGTTGTACAGGAGACGCATCGCGGTTCAGCCGTCGTGCGCGCGGCGAAGAACCGCGAATCCCTCGCGCCACGCCATGTCGCCGCCGCAGACCTTGGCGAGGCTGCGCGCAAGCCGGTTGAGCACGCGGTCGCGCCAGGGCCCGGGCGCGCGCAGCCGGCCGCGGTCGAAGTCGAGCACCCAGATCCCGGCGTCGGCTAGCATGATGTTGTTCGCGGTCAGGTCGGCATGCTGGACGCCCGCGTCATGGAAGCCACGCAGGCTGCGGCCAATCGCGCTCCAGCGCGCGTCGTCCATGCGCCCGGCACGCAGCATCTCGGTCAGGGATGATGCGCCTGCGATGCGCTCGGTGATCAACTCGGCGACATAGCTGAGCGCGCCGCGGCGATAGCCGGCGGCAACCGGGACCGGGACCGGCAGCCCAAGCGCACGCATCCGCGCCAGCAGCCGCAGCTCGAGGAACGAGCGGGTTCGTTCCTCGCCGAGGTACAGGAACCGCTCGCGCGCGAAGCGCGCGGCGAAGCCGCCGCGCAGGTAGCGGCGCAGCGCCCAGCTCCGGCTGCCGTCCTCGATGAAATGGATGGAGCCGCGCCCTCCGCCGTGCGCGGTGAGCGCGCCGCGCGCGCTCCAGCGCCCGCGGTCGAACAGCGGCCAGCCGGGATCGTCGACGCGTTCGGGATCAAACAGGACAGCGCCGCGGTCGACTGCGAGCCGCTCGAACATCAGGCCTCAGCGGACGAGCACGAACTCGGCGCTGCAATACGGGCACTTGGCGAAGCCCGTCGCCTCGATCGGCAGGTAGACGCGCGGGTGGCTGTTCCACAGCGACATCGCGGGCATCGGGCAGGACAGGGGCAGGTCCGCGGCGGTGACCTCGTAACGGCTCTCGGCATTCGGCAGGATCGGCTCTCGCTCGCGGGTCTGGGTGGCGGACACGGCTTCTTCCCCCGGAAAGAAGCGCGATTATACCGGTCCCGGCTCTTCGCCCGCGACCATCACGCGCTCCCAGATCGCGGCGACCGCGGCGCGATCCTCCGCGAAGCGCTCCGACTCGACCAGCGGCGGCTGCTGCTCGAGCGAAAGGTGGTGCGCGGTCTCGCGGTAACGGCGGTAGCTGTCCACCAGCCGGTCGATCGCGCGGTGGTCCACGAGCGCCGCCGAGCCGACCGATTCGAGGTGACGGATCGTGTCTGCGAACTCGGCGAGCGGCGGGTACTCGTGCACGAAGCGGAGCACCCAGTACTGGGCCAGGAATTCGATGTCGGCGATGCCGCCGCGGTCCTGCTTGAGGTCGAAGCGGCCGTCGGGCGGGCGCGCATGCTCGGCGCGCATACGCTCACGCATCGAACGGATGTCTTCCCGGAGCGTCACGCGGCGCACCGATTCCATCAGCACTTCGCGGCGGATGTGTTCGAAGCGCGCGCCGAGCGCGGGATTGCCGGCGACCGGGCGCGAGTGCAGCAGCGCCTGGTGCTCCCAGGTCCAGGCCTCCTTGCGCTGGTATTCCTCGAACGCGCCGATCTGCGTGAAGGCAAGGCCGCCCTTGCCCGCCGGACGCAGCCGGACGTCCACTTCGTAGAGCCGCCCTGCCGGTGTGTGCACCGTCAGCAGGTGCACCAGCCGCTGCGCCAGGCGCAGGAAGAAGACCTCGTTGTCCGCGACCTTTGGGCCCGACGTCTGCTGGCGTTCGCCCGCGGAATCGTGCAGGAACACCAGATCGAGGTCGGAACCGTAGCCGAGTTCCATGCCGCCGAGCTTGCCGTAGCCCACGATCGCGACGCCGGCGGAGCGCAGGCCGCCGCCGTCGCAGCGCGGCTCGCCGTAGACCGCAACCGTGTGGTTCCAGGCGAGAACGAGCGCCTGCTCGAGGATCAGCTCGGCGACGTCGGTCAGCCGGTCGCTCACCTGCATCAGCGGCAACCGGCCGGTCAGGTCGAGCATCGCGATGCGGAACATCGCGGCGCGGCGGAAGTGCCGGAGCGCATCCACCTGCCGTTCCTCGTCGCTGCCTGCATGCCCGAGCCGCACGGCCAGCTCGCGACCGAACTGCTCGCGATCCGGCAGCCCCTCGAATACCCGCTCGTCGAGCAGTTCGTCGAGCAGCAGCGGATGCGCGGCTACCTGGCGCGCGAGGTATTCGCTCATGCCGCAGATGCGCGCCAGCCGGCCGAGCGCCGCCGAGTTCTCGTTGAGGAGCGCCAGGTATGCCGTGCGGCCCCCGATCGCCTCGAGGATGCGCAGCATGCGCGCGAGCACCGGAAGTCCGCCCGCGCGACGGCCGCCCGCGGTCCTGGCGATCTCCGCCAGCGCACGCGGCAACAGCGTCGCCAGGCGCTTGCGCCCGTACTCATCGAGCCTGCGCCAGTAGCCGGACTCGCGCACCTCGAGCAGCATCCGCGCCGCGGCCCCGGCATCGTCCATCCCGAGCGCGGCGACCTCGCGCGCGACCTGCACTAGGTCGGGCGTCGCTTCCCACAGCGCGGCGAGCGCCGCGGGCGCCGCGCCGCGCGCGCCCGGCCCGAGCACGACGCCGTCGAAGCGCGCGGTCACCGCGGTGCGATGCGCCGCCAGCGAGCGCGCGAATGGTTCCCATCCATCCGCGCCCATCGCCGCCGCCAGCCGCGCGCGGCCCGGTTCGTCCTGAGGCAGACGGTGGACCTGCTGGTCGGCAACCATCTGCAACCGGTTCTCCACGCGGCGCAGGAACTCATAGGCGCCAGACAGCTCCGCGACGGCCTCGGGCGGCAGCAGCTTCGCGCCGGCGAGCCGCGGCAGCACCGCCTGCAACGACGGCGACTGCAGCACCGGCTCGGAACCGCCGCGGATCAGCTGCTGCGACTGCACGATGAACTCGATCTCGCGGATGCCGCCGGGACCGAGCTTGACGTCGTCCTCGAGCTCGCGGCGCGCGACCTCGCGCGCGATCATCGCCTTCATCTCGCGCAGGCTTTCGTAGACTCCGAAATCGAGGTAACGCCGGTACACGAAGGGACGCACCACCTCGTCGTAGAGCGCGTGGTAGTCGCCCGCACCCGTCACCGCGCGCGCCTTGACCCAGGCATACCGTTCCCAGTCGCGGCCGTGCGTCTGCAAGTATTCCTCGAAGGCCCCGAAACTGACGACCAGCGGTCCCGGTTCGCCGAGCGGGCGCAGCCGCATGTCCACGCGGAATGCGAAGCCTTCGGCCGTGCGCGCGTCGAGCAGGCGGATCAGCGTCTGGCCGAGGCGAGTGAAGAATTCCTCGTTCGGGACCGGCCGGCGTCCATCGGTCTCGCCGTCCTCGGGGTAGAGGAACACGAGGTCGATGTCGGAGGAGAAGTTGAGCTCGCGCCCGCCGAGCTTGCCCATCGCGACCACGATGAGCTGCTGCGCTTCCCCCGCTTCGCCGCGCGGGATGCCGTAGCGCGGCGCGAGCGAGGCCGCTGCGAATGCCAGCGCGGCCCGGATCGAAGCGTCGGCAAGGTCGGAGAGTTCGCCCATCACTTCGGGCAGCGTCGCGGCGTCCGTCAGGTCGCGCCAGGCGATGCGCACCATTTCGCGCCGGCGCAGGCGGCGCAACGAGTCCATGAAGGCGGCCTCGTCGACCTCCGCGACGAGCGCCCGCGCCTCATCCCCGATTTCCCCCGGCTTGCGCGCCCGGCCCAGCAATCCTGCCGCCGCAAGTTCCGGCAGCAGCTGCGGCTCACGGGCGGCCGCTTCCGCCACGAAATCGCTGCGGGCGCAGACGTACTCGAGGCGGCCCGCGAGCTGCCCGGGATCGTTCAATCCCGGTTCACCAGCCACAGGCCGGTCAGGCAAAGCACGACGCCTGCGACGTGTGTCGCCGTCAGGCGGTCCTTGAACAGCAGCACGCCGAATGCCACGAGGGCGATCGCGGCGGAGGCCTGCGTCACGAGCGCCCCGAGCGAGATCGGGAATCCGCTGCGGTAGAGCAGGATGAAGGCGAGGTCGATCACGACCACCACGACCGCCAGCGCCGGCGCGGTCCAGTTCACCTCCGCGAAGTGGCCGCGGAACCCCGTCGCGGACGGCGACACCAGCAGGATGCCGGCACAGAGCACGCTGCCGAAGAGGTAGGCCGCGAACAGCGTCGCAATCGGATGCGCACCCGCGGGCATCAGCTTCGTGACCAGGTGATAGGCGACGGTACCGGTGATGGCGAGCGCGAGCGCAATTCCAAGCATGTCGGGCTCCTGCGGCGCGCCTCTGGGCGCCGCCGGAAGAAAGCACGAGCTGGCCGCGCCCGTCAAGGAATGCTAGCGTCGGCGCGACGTGCAAAGTTTGCTCGCAGCGGGCGTGACACTGACGGCGGCATGGGTGCCCGCCATCGCGGGGACCGCGGATCTGCTCCCGCAGGTCGCGGCGGTACCGGGCGGCGTAGTGGCGCTGCCGATCGAGGGCCCTGCCGAGGCCCCCCCGATCGTCACCTACGCCGGCGCCCGCATCCTGGTGCTGCGCGACGGGGAACGCTGGGTCGCGGTCGTCGGAATACCGCTCGGCACCGCTGGCCGTCAGAGTCTCGCCGTGAGACATGGGGCCGCGACTTCACAACTGGAATTCGAAGTAGCCGCCAAGGACTACGCGGCGCAGAAGCTCACCGTGCCGCCGAACCAGGTGAATCTCTCCAGGCGCGACCTCGCGCGCGTCGAGCGAGAACGCAAGCGGATCCGCGCTGCGCTGGACGCGTTCTCGGAACGCACGCCCGAAACGTTGCGCCTGTTGCCGCCCGTGCCGGGCCCGCGCTCGAGTTCCTACGGGCTGCGGCGCTTCTTCAACGACGAACCGCGCAGCCCGCATACCGGCATGGACATCGCGGCGGCCACCGGCACGCCGGTGAAGGCCGCGGCGGCCGCCGTGGTGGGCGACGTCGGCGATTATTTCTTTAACGGCAACACCGTCATCCTTGACCACGGATCGGGGCTGGTCACCATGTACTGCCACCTGAGCCGCGTGCACGTGAAGCCGGGTGAGATCGTTCGCGCCGGGGACACGATCGGGGACGTGGGCGCGACCGGGCGCGTCACCGGGCCGCACCTGCACTTCGGCGTGACCCTGAACGGCACCATGGTGGATCCCGCGCTGTTCCTGCCGCCCGAGGCGCCAGGCCCCGGCGCTACTTGACGCCGTGCATCAGGCGGTTGATCTGCGGCGCGAACAGCAGGAAGACCAGCCCCATCGCCGCCCCGCCGATCGCGATCTGCGTATAGGTGGAGGCGTACTGCGCGATCCCTGAGGCCGCGCTGCCGCCGGAAGCGACCGCCGCGATCGCGCCCGCCGCATAGTTGCCGATCGCGGTGCACAGGAACCACGCGCCCATCGCCATGCCGGTGTCCTTCGGCGCGGCGAGCTTGGTCACCATCGAGAGCCCGATCGGCGACAGGCACAGCTCGCCCATCGTGTTGATCAGGTAGGCGAGCGCGAGCAGCGTCCAGGCGATTTTGCCGGCCTCGTCCTGGAGGTCATGGATGCTGAATACCAGCGTCGTGAATCCGAGCGCCACCAGCAGCAGGGCGATCGCGAACTTGCGCGGTATCGACGGATTGAGCCCGCGCGTGTCGAGCTTCGGCCACAGCCAGGCGAACAGCGGCGCCAGCAGCAGGATGAACACCGGGTTGGCCGACTGGAACAGCGTGAAATCGAAGGGCGAGTCGACGTGATCCCTCGCGAAGAAGTTGAGCGACGAGCCTGCCTGCTCGAACATGCCCCAGAACAGGATCTTGGCGAGGAAGAGCAGCAGCATCGCGACGTAGCGGTGGAGCTGGATGCGGTCGCCGCCCGCGCCGCGCATCAGGAAGTAGGCCGAGAGCACGGCGAACAGCACGAGCAGCAGATAGCCGACGAT